>CAZJLQ010000055.1:0-7782 GCA_964546675.1 uncultured Synechococcus sp. | reverse complement strand
AGGGCCGATTGTCGCTGTGATCGATCCAGACCATGCCGGTCAGCCGCTCCACTCCGTCACTGGAATCGATCGGGACGTGCCCGTTGTCGCTGACCTGGCCGAGGCTCTGCCCTTCAGCCCGGAAGTGGCCGTTGTTGGGCTTGCCCCATCGGGCGGGATGCTCCCCGACGCTGTGCGGCGTGATGCTCTGGCCGCTCTGCAGGCAGGGCTGCATCTCGCCAGTGGTCTTCACACACGCCTTGGGGAGGATCCAGAGCTGAAGGCCGCGCGACGGGCCGATCGCTGGATCTGGGATCTGCGCCAAGAGCCTCAGCAATTGCAGGTGGGTCGGGCGCGTGCCTCGGCTCTCCACTGTCACCGGGTGCTCGCCGTGGGAACGGATATGGCCGTCGGCAAAATGAGCGCTTGTCTTGAATTGTTGGCGGCAGCGGAGCGCCGTTCTCTGCCCGTCCGCTTCGTCGGCACCGGTCAGGCCGGCATCCTGATCAGTGGTGAAGGGGTGGCTCTTGACGCCGTACGTGTTGATTACGCCGCGGGTGCCGTGGAAGCTGAAGTGCTGAAGACCGCCAGAGATCTTCCGCCAGAGGGGGTTGTGCTGGTTGAGGGGCAGGGTTCCCTATGCCATCCCGGCTCGAGCGCCACATTGCCGTTGTTGCGGGGCAGTCAGCCCACAGCACTCCTGTTGGTGCACCGTGCCGGGCAGGTGAGCATCGACCGATTGCCTCAGATTCCTCTGCCACCACTGAAGGATCTCGTCGTGCAGATGGAGGCCTTGGCAAGCTGGGCCCGTCCGGCGGAGGCACCGGAGCAACCCCGTGTGAGGGGGATTGCCCTGAACACGGCAAGGCTTGACGAGACCAGCGCCCGCAGTGCTGTCGAGACCATCCAGAAGGATTTGAATCTCCCCTGCACCGACCCGATCCGCTGGGGTGCCGAAACACTCCTGGATGCAGTGACGCGGATTGATTAATGAGGGCGAGCGAGGGGATTCGAACCCCCGAATAGCGGCGCCACAAGCCGCTGCCTTAACCACTTGGCGACGCCCGCCGCGTCGTGGAGAATCTAACAATCCATCCAGCTTCTAGCCCGTTGCAGCCAAGAGCCCCCCGCCGGCGGGTGCCCGTCGCTGCTGTCGTCGCCGTTTTGATCGGGGCTGGCAGCGCCGCGGTCCTGGCCTGGACGAATCCCAGTCGGGACGACTTCCAGGAGCACGCCGGGGAGCAGTTGGTGACGCTGACCACCGAGGAACTGTGTGAGAAGCAGTCGCTTCCCATGGTGCTGCGTCTCTGGATCCGCGACTGTCCGGCGCTGGTGGCGTCCCAGAGACAGACCCTGGCTCAGGTGGCAGATCGCTTCACCACCCGCTGGGATCTTGTGATCGCGAGTGTCTACGTCACAAGAATCGGTCGCCAAGAACTGTTGCCCGGCTTGAGGCTGCCTGGCGCTGAGGTGATCACCGTGGGTGTTGCTGGGCGCTTTGTGCTTGTCTCTTCGAAAACCTTCGCTGGTGGCCAGGAGTGAGCCAGCCATCCCAGTCTCTGCAGGCCTGGGTTCCGCGCAGCCTGGTGGAGATTCCAGCCGGGAGTCCTCTGCCTCAGGCCAATGGAGACGGGCTGACGCCCATGTCTCTCCGGTGGAGCGACGGCCACCTGCTAGCGCCAGAACCTCTCCCAGAGCACGCACCTTCTCCCAAGACGCTGGTCATACCAAGGCTTGCTGATCCCCATGTCCATCTGGACAAAGCCTTCAGCTGGGCTGATCACCCCAACCGCGCAGGCACCTACGACGGCGCCATGGCAGCCAACCTTCGAGAGCATGGAACGCGAACCCATCAAGGCGTGCTGCAACGGGGGCAGCGGGCCCTGGAGCAGGCTTGCAGCACGGGTTTACGCGCCCTGCGCAGCCATGTCGACAGCCTCGGTGATGGCGCTGAGTGCAGTTGGAATGCGCTGCTTGAACTGCGGGACCGCTGGCAGGACCGCATCGAGCTGCAACTGGTGGCGTTGCTTCCTCTCGATTACTGGAGCACGTCTGAGGGGCGCCAGTTCGCTCGATGGGTGGCATCGGTTGGCGGTTTGTTGGGCGGTGTGCCCGTGTCCCACCGCGCTGGGCCGAGGTTGCGCGAGCAGATGCGGGCGTTGATCACTCTTGCCGAGGATCTCGGTTGCGGAATTGATCTTCACCTTGATGAGAGCGATCGTGATCCGGCAGCAGGACTTGTTCAGCTGCTGGCTGCGCTCCGAGATCAGTCGGTATCGATTCCGATCACCTGCAGTCACCTCAGCAGTGTCGGACTGCTTCCTGTTCCCGACCGTCAAAGGCTTGGAGCACAGATGGCGGGTCAAGGGCTTCGCGTCGTTGCTTTGCCCCTGACCAATGCCTGGCTGTTGGCACGTCAGCCTGGAGTCACACCAACGACCCGTCCGCTGGCACCGATCCGTTGCCTGCAGCGTTCCGGGGTCTGCGTCGCCGTTGGCTGCGACAACGTCGCTGATCCCTGGTTTCCCGCGGGTGGGTTTGATCCGATCACATTGATGGCACAAAGCTTGCCGCTGGCACAGTTGGCTCCATGGCAGCGGCTTGGTCTGGCTCCCTTCACCACCGCTGCGGCAGAGCTGATGGGCCTTCGCTGGGACGGATTGCTTCGCAAAGGAGCACCCGCTGACCTGATCATTCTCGAGGCGAGCAGCTGGAGCGAGGCTTTGATGCTCCCGACCAACCGCAGCATCCTGATCGCAGGTCACAGTTGGACCATGCCAACCCGCTAGACCGTCAGGCAGAGCAGCATTGAGTCTCCATGAGCAGCCGTGCGGATTCTCTGGCAGCACTGAGGCAGGACCTGGCCTGCATTCCGGGACTGGAACTGTTCGGTGAGTCTGCCGACCTGAAACGTTTGTCCAGGGACTCCTACGACTATTCCCCGGTGTTGGAGAAGCGTCTGGAAGCATGTCGTGCGGACCTCGTCGTGCGTCCCGCGGATGCATCCGCCGTCCAACACCTGGCGGCGGCCTGTGCCAGGCACAGGATTCCTCTCACGATTCGTGGTGCCGGCACGGGCAATTACGGCCAGTGCGTGCCGCTTGATGGCGGAGTGGTGATGCTCACCGGTTCGCTTCAACGCATTCGCGGTATTGATCCGAGCACCGGGGTGGTGACGGTGGAGCCCGGTTGCCTGATGCGGGACCTTGATGCGGAACTGCGACGTCATGGCCGTCAGTTGCGTTTGCTCCCGAGCACCTGGCGCAGTGCGTCGATCGGTGGGTTTGTCTCGGGTGGATCCGGTGGAATCGGATCAATCCGCTGGGGTTTTCTTCGGGATCCAGGCCATTTGCTGGGTCTAGAGGTGATTTCGGTTGAACCTGAACCCAAACGTGAGACCCTCTGCGCCAGCGAAGCAGAGGCGTTGAATCACGCCTATGGCACCAATGGAATCATCACAGCCCTCCAGTTGGCGACAGCGCCTGCGGTGGATTGGCATCAGTTGAGCATTGACTGCATCAGCTGGCCGGCGGCTGTGGACTTGTTGCTCAGGCTGGGCCGCTCCGCTCTTTCCCTGCACCTGGCCACCCTGCTTGAGCGCCCATTGATGAGCCATCTGCCTTCATGGAGTGGGCCTCCCTCTAACTGCCATCGTCTTCTCCTTCTCGTCGCACCGGATGCCGTCAGCAGCGTGCAACGGCTCGCTGATGCCGCTGATGCTGTGCTGCATGATCTTGGAGCGGAGCAACTGCAGAGCGGCCGCAGCCTGCGGGAACTGAGCTGGAACCACACCACACTTCACCTGCGATCAGCAGATCCAGGCTGGACGTATCTCCAGATGCTCCTGCCGCAACCGGAGCTGCCAGCGATGGAGACGCTGCGTCAACGCTGGAAGGATGGGTTGTTGTGGCACCTCGAAGCCGTCTCCCAGCAGGGATCGCTCCGTTTGGCAGCCTTGCCTTTGGTTCGGTGGGATGGACCTGAACGTTTGGAGCAGCTGATGGCGGACTGCCGTGAGGTGGGTGCTGTGCTTTTTAATCCCCATGTCCTCACGGTTGAGGACGGCGGACTTGGAATCGTGGACGGTGATCAAGTGGCGGCCAAAAGCCGTTTTGACCCCAGCGGTCTTCTCAATCCCGGCAAGCTTCGCGGCTGGTCTGAACGCTCTGCTTAACAGCCAAGACTGTCCAAGGTGGAGACGCCCGTGGTGGGGTTGATGCCGTCGGCATCCCGGCAGAGTCGGCGCTGATCGTCTCTGTCGAGGAGGGCATCGCTGAAGTCAGCTCCTTCGATCAGGGCGTCTGTGAAGCTGCTGCCCGAGGCAATGATTCCCGTGAGAACGGCATTGCGCAGATCGGTTTTAACGAAATCCGCCCGATCCATCAGGGCATCGGACAGGTCGGCGTCATGGAAGTCCGCTTCCGAAAAAGCCCCCTGGGTCATGATCGCGCCATGCAGGTTGGCGCCATGGAAATCCGCCTGCCGGCCAACGGCTCCAGCGAAGGATGTGCTTTGCAGTTGCTGACCATGGAAATCCACTCCGGTTTGGTTGGTGAGGGTGTAATCGACCTTCTCTTGAAACAGAGCCCGATCCTGCAACCCAAATCCTTCTGAGGTGTCGAGGGCAAACGCAGGGCTGACCAGGCAAACAATGGCCAGCAGCACGGGGAACAACAGCTGCTGCATGGGCATGGCGTGGGGAATGATCCGTATCACTCTGCCGTCACTAGGGAGTGACTGAAGAGATCACCGATCAGATAAAGCGATCCTGCGAGCACGGGAAGGGGATCAGGCCATGGTCCCTGAGCACGGATTGTCTTCAGCGCGGCTTCGCAGCTGGCACTTTGGTGCATTTGCCCCGCCCAGGAATCCTCCTGTTCAACAAGCGTGGCGCGATCCCAGCTGTTGTGGCCAGGAACAGGCACGATCCAGATCTGATCAGGGGGTTTGATCAGGCTTCGCAGCATGGCGATGGCCTGTTTGTGCGCCTGAATGCCAAGGATCCAGCACACGCCTTGCTGTTCGCCCGGCCAGCTCTGCCGTTCAAGGGCAAGTTGCTTGGCCGCGGCTGGATTATGCGCGCCGTCAATCCGCAGCGGCAGGTTTTTCCAGTGGACAGTCTGAAGTCGCCCGCACCAGCGGGTTTCAGCAAAGCCTGTACGGATGGCGGTTTCTGGCACCGGCCACCCGAGGCCTTCGAGAGCATGGAGAGCTCCAAGGGCAACGGCGGCGTTGCTGCGTTGCATCACGCCTTTCAAACCCAGATTCCATTCGCAGCCCAATGGTTCAACCCAGGCAAGGCGGGCGTTTTGCTGCCGGCAGGTTGCCTCGAGAACCTCGGCCACTGCAGGGTCTTGCTGGGCGCTGATCACGGTGGCCCCCGGGGAGATCACAGCGGCTTTTTCCGTTGCAATCGCCCGCAGGGTGTTGCCCAGATGCTCACAGTGATCCATGCCGATCGACGCCATGGCGATCACCGGACGCTTGGGGTGAGCGGTGGTGGCATCCAGGCGTCCTCCCAGACCAACCTCCAGCACCAGCAGATCCACCTGATTGGAAGCGAAGTGCTCCAAGGCGACGGCAAGAAGCTGCTCAAAGGGGGTGAGCCTGTTCCGCTCGCAGACCTTTCGCTGCGCGATGAGCCGAGAGCGCAGTTCCGCTGCAGCAATCATCCGGCCGTCGACGCGGATGCGCTCGCACCAAGTCACCAGATGGGGTGATGTGGTGAGCCCCGTTTTGATGCCTGCCCGCAGCAGTGCACTGCAGAGAAATGCCGCAATAGAGCCTTTGCCATTGGTACCGGCGATCTGAATCGCTGGTACGTCTGCACAGGGGAAACCGAGATCATCCAGGGCATGCCGCATGCGATCCAGTTGCAGATCCATGCCCCGCAGATCGAAACGGGGAATTAGATCTGAAAAGTCGTCCGGCATGTGGCCTCAAGACGCCGCAGCAGCTGGCGAATCTCGCGGGCGCTGATTGACAGGGGGGGCACCATGCGCAACACCGTCGGCCCCGCCGCCACCAGCAGCAACCGCTCCTTCAGCGCTGCAGCGGCCAGTTGCGGTGCCGTGATACTGCTCTCCGGTTGCATCACGACGCCTTGCAACAGCCCCCAGCCACGAACGCACTGAAGTTGCCCTGGGTAGGCCTCCACGAGTTTTTCGAGTCCTTCACGGAGCTGATCACCCCGCTTCTGCACGTTGCGCATCAGGTTTCGCCGAGCGATTTCCTGCGCCACGGTCAGCCCGGCTCGGCAGGCAAACGGGTTCCCTCCAAACGTGCTGGCGTGATCACCTGGCTCAAAGACATCGGCATGGTCTTGAACGACGAGGGCTCCGATGGCATGCCCCCCACCAAGCCCTTTCGCCAGGGTGAAGGCATCCGGCTGGATCCCCAGCTGTTCATAACCCCAACGCCTGCCGCTGCGACCCATACCCACTTGCACTTCATCAAGGATCAGGAGGATGTTCCGTTCTGAGCAGAGGGAGCGGAGTCGTTGGAAAAAGGTCGGGTCTCCAGGATTCACCCCTCCCTCGCCCTGTAAGGGTTCAATCAGCACTGCCGCAACTGCCGGTCCCTGGCGTTCGTGGCGATTCAGGAGTGCTTCGAAGGCGTCAGCGTCGTTGAACGGAAAGTAATCAAAGCCGTCAACAACGGGTTCAAAACCTGAGTGATATTTCGGCTGTCCAGTTGCCGTGACCGCTGCGAGTGTGCGCCCATGAAAACTTGCAGCAGCCGTGAGGATGACGGGCCGTTCAATTCCCCGTCGCCGGTGACCATGCTTGCGGGCCAGCTTGATGGCCGCCTCGTTGGCCTCGGCTCCTGAATTGCAAAAGAAAACGCTGTCTCCACAACTGTGATCAACAATCCACCGGGCCAGCGTTTCCTGTTCTGGGATGCGATACAGGTTTGAGACATGCTGCAGGCGGCTGAGCTGCTGCTTCAACGCCCGTCGCATCGCCGGGTCGCTGTGCCCCAGGGTGCAGGTGGCGATGCCGGCGACTGCATCGAGGTACTGCTTCCCTGTTTGGTCCCAAACCCAGCAACCTTTTCCGCGCACCAATGTGAGCGGAAAACGGTTGTAGGTGTTCATGACTGCAGTGGGAGCGGTGGGACTTGAACCCACATGCCCGAAGGCGCTCGATTTTGAGTCGAGTCCGTCTACCAATTCCGGCACGCTCCCATGTTCGGGATTCTAGGAACCCAAGGGGTCAGCGTTCAGCTTTGTTGTCGACTGACGCGTGCACCAACCTGATTCAGCTTGGCCTCGATGTCGGCATAGCCCCGATCGAGATGTTCCAGTCCCGAGACCTGTGTTGTGCCATCCGCGGCAAGGGCGGCGAGCACCATGGCAGCAGAGGCTCTGAGGTCACTGCCGGTGACTGGTGCACCACTGAGACGAGGAACACCTTCCACGATGCCCGTGCTGCCTTCGATGCGGATCGATGCACCCATGCGCTGGAGCTCGGCAACGTGTTGCATCCGGTTTTCATAGATCTTTTCGGTGATCACACTTGTTCCCTGCGCTGTTGCCATCAGGGCCATGAACGGGGCCTGGAGATCTGTGGGGAAGCCAGGGAAAGGCTGGGTGATCACATCAACCGCTTTGATCTCACCAGGCCTGATCGTGATGCCAACAGAGTCAATATCGAGTTGACAGCCGCAGTCACGAAGCTTCTGCAGAACGGAATTGAGATGTTCCGGCACGACAGGTTCAACTCTCAACGTTGATCGGGTGATCGCGGCGGCCATCAGGAAGGTGCCGGCCTCGATGCGATCGGGGATGACCGAGTAGGCGGA
>CAZJLQ010000054.1:0-7855 GCA_964546675.1 uncultured Synechococcus sp. | reverse complement strand
TTCAAATTTTTAATTCTGCACACTTCTCAGAACAATCCAAATTTCAAATAAAACAATGATTGGGGATTAATCCAGCTGCCAATTATCAAATCAGAGCATTGTTGTCATCCGTAAACTGGACATCGCAGCAAGCCATGGAATCCGTTGATGCTTCATTGGATCGAACAACAATTGGCAGCCGCTGCAACGAATCCGGATCGGATTCTCAAATGGGTTCTCATTTACTTCGCCGCCTCCTCCCTCGCCTTCGTTGCCGTGTGGTTGATCGGCTACGCAAGGAGCAACATGAAGACACAGGACTGAAACCACAGATGAGCCACTTTCCCCGCACCGTTCTGCTGCTGGGCAGCGGCGAGCTCGGCAAGGAGGTGGCCATTTCAGCTCAGCGCCTGGGGTGTCGCGTCATCGCCTGCGACCGTTACGACGGTGCGCCCGCCATGCAGGTGGCCGATGCATCGGAAGTGTTTCCGATGACCGATCCCGAGACACTGCTTGCAGTGGTGCGCAAACATCGACCCGATGTGGTGATCCCGGAAATCGAAGCGCTGGCGGTCGCTGCCCTCGCGGAACTGGAGCAGGAGGGAATCCGAGTGATTCCCACCGCCCGAGCCACCGCCGTAACGATGAACCGTGATCGAATTCGCGATCTCGCTTCAAACGACCTCCAGCTGCGCACGGCCCGGTTCGCTTACGCCGCCAGTGGAGAGGAACTGAAAAACGTGGCTGAACCGCTGGGCTGGCCCGTTGTGGTCAAACCGGTGATGAGCTCCTCCGGGAAAGGACAAAGCGTTGTTCACACCCCAGCTGAACTTGACCAGGCCTGGTCCGCAGCCATCGACGGGGCAAGGGGCACATCCAACCGGGTGATCGTGGAGGAATTTCTGAAATTCGATCTGGAAATCACGCTGCTCACCATCCGGCAAACCAATGGCCAAACCCTGTTCTGCGCACCGATTGGCCATGAGCAGGTCGGCGGTGATTATCAATGCAGCTGGCAGCCGGCCCAACTCAGCGAACAGCAGTTGAAACAAGCGCAGGACATGGCCAAAACGGTGACCGACAACCTTGGTGGTGCCGGGCTCTTCGGGGTTGAATTCTTTCTCTGCGGCGATGAGGTGATCTTCTCGGAACTCTCACCCCGCCCCCATGACACAGGACTCGTCACCTTGATCAGTCAGAACATGAGCGAATTCGAGCTGCATCTGCGAGCTGTTCTTGATCTACCCATCCCGGAAATCACCACAACCAAGGCTGCCGCCAGCCGCGTGATCCTTGCTGACAGACAGCTGGAAGGGGTGACCTACGAAGGTGTTGCCGATGCCTTGAAGGAAGCAGAAACACAGGTGCTGCTGTTTGGGAAACCCACAGCACGTCCGGGACGGCGAATGGGAGTTGCATTGGCCTGCGGCAAGGATCTTTCAGAAGCGAGGAGCAAAGCCGATCAGGCAGCTGCATGCATCAAAGTTTTACCAAGGTGACCAAATAACGAACCTGGGATGACAAAAAACATCCCCTTACTCGCAGACCATCAATGAATTAATCAGGGGTCTGTGAATATCAAAAAACCACCGAACTACACCAGGAAAAACAAAGACAACAATCAATTGAAATGAAGTTGGCGATCAGCGCTGACCGACAAAACGATAATGGTTTAAGCCATCCAAAACAGCATCCACACTCGCTCGGTTGGAGAGATAAACCCGATGCTGCTGCCGTTGCCGCAACAGGCAGGGGTCATGGTCGGCGGGTATGACCGTTGCCGGCAAACCAACCATCAGCTCAGCGTCCCCCTGTTGACTGGCCATCACCAGCACCTGCTCCAACTGCAGCCCCCAACGCAGGGCCAGGAATCGAATCGCTTCACTGCGAGAGGCGCCCTGAGGAAGAACATCGAGAAACCAGTGGCAACGCAACTGAGGTTCAGCTTTGATGCCGTCACGACGTAACCGCTGACGAACAAGGGTCAGGATCTCTGGATCTGGCTCCTGAAGCAGGTAACTCACCTTGAAGGGTCCCTGGTGTTGAGGATCCTGAAGCGTGATGTGATCACGCAGATCTTCCAAGGCCTGTACCACCAGCTGACGCTGCCAGTCCGCTTCGATGCGCTGCTGCCACTGACGATCAGGCTGAAGCTCCGAACCAACATGGATCTCGCTGCCAGCCCGGCTGATCCACACCTGAGGTTCCGGCAGGTGCAACTCCAGATACCGCTGACGCGCCATCTGGAGAGATCGACCCGTGAGGATGCCGAGCCCATGCCGATCTCCAAATCCATCACCACAGAGCCGCTCTCTCAAATCAGCCAGGGCCTGTCCTTCCGGTAGCTCAAGACTGCTGTCCAGATCGAGCAGCAGCAGACGAGCAGGAATGGCGCCTTCAGGTTCTGAACGAGGCGCGACAGGAGCTCCAGCGGAACGCAACCTTTGCTCCATCAGAGCCAGATAGCGACACACATGGGCATCCCAGCTGAAGTGACGGCTGATCGCCTCAACGCCGTTCTCACTCCAGCGCAACCATTGCTGATCATGGGCCCCCGCCCGTTCCAACGTCTCCTGCAAAGCGGAGGGATCGGTCACATCCACCAACAAACCGTTGTCACAGCGTGCCTGGATATCCCGCGGACCTCCATCGTCAGTTGCCACCATCGGCAGCCCGCAGGCCGCTGCCTCCAAGAGCGTGAGTCCGAATGGTTCGGTGAGTGCTGGGTTCACAAACAGACCGCGGTGGTGAGCAGCCCACCTGTAGAAACCAGGAATCTCCTCGCGACGATGCTGCTTGGGATAAGCGACCGACCCATACAGGTTGTAGCGATCAACTAGATCGAACACTTGTTGGATGACATCACGCTGTTGCCGTTCAAGCTGGCGGGGATCGTCCCGACATCCAAGAACGAGAACCAGGTTGTGACGTTGACGCAGCACCCTGGAGCGTCCAAACGCCTCAACAAGAGCCGGAATATTTTTGCGACGCACCGCCCTTGAAATCGCTAGCAAGGGAGCCCGGTCCGGATGTCTCAGGAACGACCCGAGCATCGATTGCACTTCGCTTCGCTCCTGGGGTGACCCCATGGGATGAAAACGGGAGGCATCAACACCTGGTGGAACGACCTCAGCGCAATCAGCATCGAAATGCCCATAACGGGCGTACTGGTTCTCCGCCTCCTGGCGGGTGCTGGTGATCACCAAATCAGCCTGAGCAAGAGAGCGCTCCTCGGCCTCTATGCGACGACTGATCGAATAACTCTGTTCAATCTGTTGGCGATCACCACCGGCTGCCAGAAGACGGCGCTGTTTTTCACGACCGAGCGAATGGCCCGTGAAGACCAGCGGTATGCCAAGACGACGGCTGACAAGAGCACCGACCAACCCAGCATCGGCGTAGTGCGCATGGATCCAATCGACCATTTCACCGGGCTGGTTCAGATGGTGCACCAGCAGATCAGCCAGCTCCTCAAGATGGGGCCACAACAACTCCTTGCGGAGATACCGTTTCGGACCAAATGGAAAACGAAGAATCCGTGCACCAGGTGCAATGGATTCCCGACGACGGGCGTAATCGGGGGAGACACGGCGGTCTTGAATCAGACGTGTGACCACATCAACCCGATCCACCTCCGGCCGGATCGCCAGAGAACGAACCAGATCCAGCACATACAGCGTCTGACCACCCGTATCCGCATCCCGCCCAAGTTCAAGGTCATGGGATCGGAAGAGACCATGCAGATGCAGGTGCAACACCCGAAATCCCATCCCTTAAGCCTCCCAAAACAACCACCCTTTACGGGGTCTTGATTTTGTTTAGATGCGAAAACAGAGCTTAAAAGTAAAAAAAACCTTATGAATCACAAATCAATCATCCTTCAATCGCTGGAATAGCTTCCTGCCTGGGGTTTTTGCACTCAATCAGAACGCAATCACAACAACAATTAATCAAGAAAGATCACAACTTTTCAAAGCTTGTTGCTGACATCCACCAGTCGAACGGCTTCATCTCCCCATCCACCGCCGCTGAAGGTCACAGTCCCTGGAACATCAAGTTGTTCATTCAGCCAAGCCAGCAGGAGTGGACCGACAGTTGCAGGGCGGGACTCATTCCGAAAACTGCGCAGGCTGAAATGATCCGCTCCTTCCGCCAACACCAATCGATGGCCGGCCTTAACAGCACCGGACGAACGCATCGGGATAACAGCCTCAGGCCCAGACGGCACCACCCAATCGCGGGTTCCACTCACCAACAAAACCTTCGCTTGAAGACTCCCGGAACTGGCTGGATCAAACAGCAATCGCATCGGGGGACTGACGGCAACCACAGCGCTGACACGGGAATCGGAAAGGCCAGCCTGATGAATTCCTGACAACCAACTGCATTGCAAGACCCAACTGATGTTCCGTTCCGAATCGTTCTGGTCCCCGCACCGGGCCCTGAGCTTCTGATCCGTGGGAACGGCACCGGCCAATTGCAGCGACGTCGTTGCGCCCCATGAATGGCCAACAACCGCGACAGAGTCCGTATTCAACGGTTGACCAACCAGCAAGCGCCCCTGGTCAATCGCATCCAACAGGGCAGTCACATCCAACGGGCGCAGGCGCAGTTCTTCTGGACCCGGCGGCGGCTGATCGCCGGCGAGCATGGATTGCTGCTGGTTGAAATCACTCCCGGGATGGTCTGGCAACAGCACCGTGTACCCCGCTGAAACGAGAACTTCGCCCCAGCCTTCAAACGATTCCGGATCGTCCCAGAGACCATGGGAGATCACGGCCACCCGCCCGTTGGAAGCAGCTTTCGGCTGCAGGACAAGCAATCGCAATTGCTCTGAACGATGGTCAACGTCAATCTCAACCTCTGAACGCGTCCATGACGGTTGCAACGGTGCCTGCAGAGCCGGTGTAACCGCGGCCGCCGGTGTGGACTTAGCCAGTGCAATCCCTTCGCTCTGATTGGCGATCAAGCGGTTCGTGACATGGACGACCCTGGACAGGTCAACCGTGGCCTGTTGCCCCGGCATTTCACGCAGAAAACCGAGCACATTGGCTTGCCCGTTTCGATCGGCCCGAATCAACGCATCCGTCAGCATCCGACCACTGGGATCGAGCTCGACACCCTCGAGTTCCACAAGGGATGCTGCTGCCAACAACGCCTGCTCCAAAAGGGGTTGGCCCGTGGATCCCTCGAGAACGGCTTTGGTCTCAATCGGAAGAGGAGCCAGAAAAACCTTCTCAAGCAGAGCGAGCAACTGCCCCCCGCTGGCACTCTGAAGATCGGCGAGATCAGGACTGGAGCGAATCATCTGCCCAGCGGTCTGAGCATCATCGTCGATGTTGATGGTGATGCTCGTTTCGAGAAACGGCATGCGCAAGACGAGACGCTCAACCGCCGACGCGGGAGCAGCGCTGAAACTGAGCGCGACGCTGCTTACCAAGGCGGCCAAGCGCGGACTGAAGCGAAGCATCAGGCGGCGATGGACGGAAGCTGGGGCGGATGTTGCTCGAGAACACGCCGCAAATACCGTCCCGTGTGACTGGTCGGATGCTGGGCCACCTCCTCAGGGGTGCCTGTCACCAGGATGTCGCCGCCGCGGTCGCCCCCTTCAGGACCAAGGTCAATAATCCAGTCACTGCAGCGGATCACGTCCAGATTGTGCTCGATGCAAATGATTGAGTTGCCCTTGTCGACAAGGCGCTGCATCACATCCATCAACTTGTGCACGTCGTAGAAGCTGAGACCCGTTGTCGGCTCATCGATCAGGTACAGCGTCTTTCCAGTGGCCCGCCGCGACAATTCTGTGGCGAGCTTCACCCGCTGGGCTTCACCCCCGGAAAGGGTCGGGGCCGGCTGACCCAACTTCACATATCCCAAGCCCACATCCACCAGCGTCCGCAAGCGATCCGCCGCCTGGGGAATGGCATCAAACACCTCAGCGGCCTGCTCGACCGTCATCTGAAGCACATCGGCAATGGTGTAACCCTTGTATTTGACCTGAAGGGTCTCCCGGTTGAACCGCGCTCCCTTGCAGACATCGCACTGGACGTAAACATCCGGCAGGAAGTTCATTTCGATCACATTCACACCCTGCCCTCGACAGGACTCACAACGACCGCCCTTGACGTTGAAACTGAACTGGCCCACCTGATAACCGCGGGCCTTGGCTTCCACGGTGGCGGCAAACACCTGACGGATGGGATCGAAGGCACCGGTGTAGGTGGCAGGGTTCGATCGCGGCGTCCGACCGATCGGGCTCTGATCAATCACGATCACTTTGTCGATCGATTTGAGTCCCCTCAATTCCCCGAGGCCATGGGGAAAAGGAACTTTCAAACCGAGGCCATTCTCAAGAGCCGGATGCAGCAACTCATTCACCAAGGTGCTCTTGCCGCTGCCGCTGACACCGGTGACCGAGACCAGCCTTCCCAAGGGGAACTCGACACTGACGTTCTTGAGGTTGTTGCGATTGCAGTCGATCAGTTTGAGCGACCTCGTACCACTGTCCCGCCGCTCCAGGGGAGTCGGAATCGAACGGCGGCCGCTGAGGTAGGCACCGGTGATCGATTCACTGCTGGCAACCAGATCATCGAAGGACCCCTCCGCCACGATGTGACCACCATGGACTCCAGCTCCAGGACCGATGTCCACGACATGGTCAGCTGCGCGGATCGTGTCCTCGTCGTGCTCCACAACCACCAGCGTGTTGCCCAGGTCACGGAGCCGGACCAGGGTGTTCAAGAGGCGATCGTTGTCCCGTTGATGCAGGCCAATGCTGGGTTCATCCAGCACATACAACACGCCAGTAAGTCCGGCACCGATCTGGGTCGCCAATCGGATCCGCTGCGCTTCTCCACCGGAGAGGGTCATGGCCGGGCGGTCGAGGCTGAGGTAGTCGAGGCCCACATCCAGAAGGAATTTCAAGCGCAACCGGATCTCCCGAAGCACCAGATCTCCGATCTGAATCTGACGGTCATTCAGAAGAGGCTTGTCACCTTCGTAGGCCCCTGCGCCCATTAACTGTTCAATCCGCTCAAGCGTTTGACCGACGCTGACGGCCGTGAGCTCTGGAATATGGAAGGGGCCAACCTTCACTGCCAAAGCTTCCGGACGCAACCTCTGCCCGCCGCAGGCTTCGCAGGGAACAAGTTCCAGGTATTTCTCCAATTTCTGGCGCTGGGATTCGCCACTGGCGTCCCGCAGTTGCCGTTCCAAAATCGGCAGGATCCCCTCGAATGGACGGGTATAGCTGCCCTTACCCTTCCGATAACGGCTGTCTGCCTGGATCAGGATCGGTTCACGGCTGCCGTTGAGCAGCACATCCCTCTGCTCATCGGTGAGTTCATTCCAGGGAGTCTTGATCTCGAACCCGAACGCCTCTCCCACGGAGTACAGCAGCGAGAAGTAATAGCTGTTGTCCTTCTCCGCCCAGGGTGCGACGGCGGCATAAACAGGTTGAGACGGATCGGGGATCACCCGATCCACCGTGAATTTGCGCAAATGTCCGATGCCATGGCAGGCCTCACAGGCGCCGTAAGGGCTGTTGAAGGAAAAGAGACGCGGCGAGAGTTCCTCGATGACGGCGCCATGCACCGGACAGGCGAAGTTCTCGGAATAAAGACGCTCGCGATCGACACCCTCGGGGAGCTCCTCACCCTTTTTGGGAACCACCTCCACAAGCGCCAAGCCATCGCCACGTTTCAGAGCGGTGCGCAACGAATCAGTTAAACGCTCCTGGATTCCCTCACGGGACACAAGCCGGTCCACCACAACTTCAATGTTGTGGCTGTGGTTCTTGTCGAGTTCGATGTTGTCCGCCAGTTCGCGCACTTCGCCATTGATCCGCACCCGGGCGAAACCCTCGGCGGCCAAGCCA
>CAZJLQ010000053.1:0-7866 GCA_964546675.1 uncultured Synechococcus sp. | reverse complement strand
AATTCGCTTCCGGATCAACGTCCTTAAAAGTGTCATCGATTGGATCACGCTTAAATAAGTGCGTTGAATTTCACTGCTGCTGCTCAAGTAGCAATCTGCTGCAGATTGCTACTTGCTTGAAATTGAGTTTCGCCAACCTTGAGAACTAACGGATTTGAACCAATCGGTCCACCATTCACACGTCTCAATTCACGAGGCACAGAACTCATTACGTACCAACCAGAGCGGGAGTTCCTCCATTTCACCTGCATGGGTTGATTCCATAATCAACAGAAGGACCAATGACCTCAAAACCCCAGTCATGGCTTGATGTCTAGATAGATGAAGGGCAAATCAACGATCGTTTCGGTTTGATCAGAAGCCGATGCGTGTGCCGACCTTGCCATCAATTCCCACCTTGCCCTGCACATCAACTTCACCGTCAACATTCACGGCCACCGGATCAGCAACGGTCACATTCCCGGAGACGGCCAGAGGCTTGTCGTTCTTCACCTCAGTCACAACCTCCACAGGTGATTGCAGCGGGACTGGGGTACGAATCGCCTCCACATCGGCTTTCACCTGACCGCTGACATCAGCACCCACACTTCCCTTCACGACAACAGGGCCGTTGATCCCCTGCACGTTGATCGGACCACTGATGCGAATGGGCTGTTCACCTTTCATGCGGCCATCGCCATCAACAACCACCCCGGCTTTGACCGGCAAAGGACCATCGGCACGGATGGTCACGCTCGGTGGCATCACCAAACTCTCAACCTGCAAACCTCCACCATCAATGCGAATCGGGATGGGTTGGCTCAGGATTTTGAGCAGCGCACCCGCCAGAACCAGGCTGGACAGCACCAAAGCCGCGGGCCAGCGATAGGCCAGCAGCAGCTGTGTTTTCTGATCAGGGCGGTAGGTGAGTACGGGACTGATCGCGTCGTCGTTCTTGGTCGACTCCATGCGTACAAATGCGCATTAACCCCATCCTTCCGTGTCTCCAATGCTGAGACATCTGAGATGGGACGGTCGTCCCGCCGGCGGCCTCCTATCGCAAAGGCAAAAGCTGAGGCTTCACCTTGGCCCCCACCTGACCCTCCACATTCACCTTGCCTTCCACGTCCACATCCACATCTCCTTTGACCGTGACCGGTTCCTTGACCACCACCGAACCATCCACGGAAACCGGCGTGTTCAGCTCAACAGCGATCGGCGTATCGCTGGCGGAGACACGGGCATGGGCATCCACGGCACCACGCACCTGAACCGGTGTCGTGATCTTTTGCACCGTGATCGGTCCGCGAATCGTCAGCGGAGTGTCATTGGCGATCTGCACCGGTTCCTTCACCCCCACCATTCCCTCAACGGGAAGGGGCTGATCCGCACGAATCGTCAGCGTCGGCGGCATCACCAACCGATCCACATCCAACCCACCCTGGATCCGGATTGGGATGGGTTGGCTTAAAAATCGAATCGCGACCCAGGCAATCACCAAAGCCGAGCCTGACAGCACCACACTGGAGATCAACACTGCTGCAGGCCAGCGATAGGCCATCAACAACTCGGAACGGTTGTAAGCCATGGCCTGAGCGCTTTGAACTGCATTACACCGTGAGACTCCCCGCTCAGTCCATGCCCATCACCTTGCGGTACGCGGATCGCTGCCGGGTCGATGCGATCAGGGCCTGAATCGCTGGATAAGGACTGAGATCCTCCTGGGGGAAAAAGATGGGCAGGTAGGCCAGATAGGCACTCACTGCACAGTCAGCGGCCCCCCAGTGGTCGCCCACCAGGGGCCGTCCAGGAGCCATCTGGCGATCCAGCTCCTGCATCAAGCGCGGAAACTCCCGCTCGCGATTGCTGGGCACAAACAAAGCGATGGCGAGCGTGGCATTCGCGAAGAGAAGCCATTGCGCTGTCAATGAACGTTCCGCAGCACTGTGCTGTTCGCCACTGTGATGGTCTTCGAGATGCTGCAGGATCGCGCCAGATTCAAACAGTTTCAGCGGCTGTCCATCCAATCCGGGAACACTGTCATCCACAAGCGCAGGGAGCTTCCCGAAGGGATTGACGGCCAGGAAGTCGGGCTGACGATGGCCCTGCGCCGCCAGATCGAGCATCACCAGTTCATAGGGGATCCCCTTCTCCTCCAGGTACCAACGGGGCATGGACACCCTCGTCTTGGGAGCTCCGTACAACGTCAATGCCATCGAAGCGGCGCAGCGTCTGTTCAGTCTCACCTCAACAGGGATCCGTAGGCTCTCCCCATGCTCAATTCCTTCTTCGATCACAGCCTCGACCCCCAGGCGATCCGAGAGAGGGTTCTGGAGGTCGAGGCTGGAAAAGTCGGTTTTTACAGCGTGGGGCTGTACCCAGCCTCACTGGCTTACAACTGTGCAATGCAAAACGAAGCCGGCCGGCTGATGCTGGCCGCTCGACCGGGCCGGGAACTGCTGGGCGCTTTCGACGATGAAACCCTGGCAACCATGGACCGGGGCCATGTGGCGACGGTGCTCGAGATGGGCAGCCATCTCCTCAACGGGAAGCGGGTCGCCAACGCACTGGCCGATCTCATCCTCAACTGTGAGCTGGTGCTGCTGAGCGCCAACAGCAATCACGTTGAGGAGGATCTTCTCGAGGCATGCCGTCTGCGGCAGGAGCTCAACCGCCACCAGGTTGTTCTTGCCTGTCTTGCAGGATCGTTCAACCACGATCCGATCAGCAACAGCGCCTACGTGCTCTGTGAGAAGCAACCGAACCTTGCGTTCTTCTCAGGGTTTCACCGCCATGGCGCCCTCCGGAATCCCTTCGACAGCTTCACGGCGAACTTCTGCCATCCGGACGCACTCACAGCCATGCTCGGGGCACAGCTTCTGGATCGCTTGTCCCCCAACATCCAGGTGTCCGCTGGCGTCCACAACGTTGAAGGGCAATACATCAAGGCAGCAAAGAACATGGCGTCGGTCTTTGCTGGGTTCGTTTACGCCTTCCACCAGGACAACCCCGGTGTCCTGCCAACACTGCTCACCCTGTTGTTGAACCAGTGTCTCGACCAGGCGGCAACGGTATCGATGGCCCGACGCGATCGCCAGAAGCTCTACCACCGCCAGCCGATTCCCCTCACGGAACTCGGCTACGCGGTGCCAAGGATTGAAGCGACTCTGGTGCGGGATGGCGATTTCGAAAAAGTCAGGGACCACACGTTCACGCAGCTCACCGCGATGGTTGCCGATGTACGAGGCAGCATGATGCTGCCGGTGTCAGGCCGGCCGACCCGCAATTTCCAGGCCGGCCAGGTGCTGGCGCAACAGATGTGTGAGCACGGCCGCTGTCCCAACTCCATGGAGGAGCTTGAAGGCTGGTGTGAGGACGCCGGCTTGCGCAAGGGGGCCCTCGAAGGTCTCAAGGCGCTGCGGTACTGGCCTCAGATCGCTCGTCGGTATGCGATTCCCGTTCATGACTGCTCGATGGTGAACCTGCTTTACATGGCGGTTTACGGGCGACCGAACGTCAAAGAAACCGCCTACGAGGTGATGACCAAGAGCCGGGAACTGTCCAATTACTGCCAGGAATCAGTTCGGCCAACCCACAGCCGTCGTTATGCGGAGGCGCTGCAGAACCTCGAGATCCCTGAAGCCCTCGATCTTGTCGTCAATGCCGTGATCGCCGACAACGCCCGTCGCGCCATGCGCTGCGACATGGATCTGGACGACATCGACCAATCGGGGGTGCCGGTCTATCTGCAGCTGATGAATGCGATTGAGAGCCAGCTGGATACCTGAGTCGCCTGCTTTTCCGCACACCACGTCCTGGTCTGGACAGCGTCCACCGGCATGGTTCTGGGATGAGATCGATGCGACTGCCGATGACCGAGGCTCTCGAAGCCATCGCTGATCGCTTTCATCCGCGTGAACGAATCACGGCGATCCGTTCTCTGGGCTCCGGCAATGTCAACGACACCTTTTTGGTCACCCACAACGGCTCACCCAAAGACAGCCGCACTGTTCGCGGGGCCTTTGTGATGCAGCGCTTGAACACCCAGGTGTTTCACAGGCCGGAACTGGTGATGAAAAACCTGATCACCCTGAGCTCGCACGTGGAACGGAGGCTGGCCTCTCCACCCCCTGAGCTGCACGGTCGTCGCTGGGAGATTCCGCGCGTTGTGCGCTGCCGGCAAGAGGCCCATTGGGTCGAGCATGAGGGCCAGTTCTGGCGATCCATTTCCTACATCGGAGCTGCAACGGCAACGGATGTGATCCGCAACGCCGACCACGCCCGAGAAGTGGGCTACGGCCTTGGAATGTTCCACAGCCTGATCAGCGATCTTCCCGCCGATCAACTGGCCGACACCCTCGAGAATTTCCACGTCACTCCGGCATATCTGGAGCATTACGACGCTGTGATCTCCAATCAAACGATCGCTGCAGACAATGAGGCACTGCGACAGGCCTGTGACTTTGTTGCCTCACGCCGGGAGGGCATCGACGTCTTAGAGGCGGCGCGGGCGCGCGGTGAACTGAGGCAGCGGCCGATCCATGGAGATCCCAAGATCAACAACGTCATGATCGATGACGCCACAGGCCAGGCCGTTGGCCTAATCGATCTCGACACAGTGAAGCCGGGGTTGGTGCACTACGACATTGGCGATTGTCTGCGCTCCTGCTGCAACCCCGCCGGGGAAGAAGCCGCAAGTCCGCAGGATGCACACTTCGACATCGCTCTTTGCGAAGCGATCCTCACCGGTTATCTCACCGTTGCCCGAGGATTTCTGAGCGACTGGGATCTGCACTATCTGCCGGACTGCATCCGGCTGATTCCACTGGAGCTGGGATTGCGCTTTCTCACAGATCATCTCGAAGGAGATGTTTATTTCCGCAGCAACGGTTCGGGGCATAACCTTCACCGCGCCGCCGTGCAGTTCCAGCTGACTCGCAGTATCGAAGCCCAGATGCCCGCCATCCGTTCACTGGTTGATCGTCTGACCAGGGAGCTCAACCCTCAAACGGCCCAGGTCTGAAATGGCCCGTCCTGCAGTGATGCTGCGTCAGGCATCGCGTCTGGTGTCGTTCGAACCACAAGCCTTTCCAGGCATCCGCGTCAGCGGAGAGATGATCTGGAACTGCGATGGATGGTTAGAACTCAGCTACGGAATCCTGATGACAGCGTCCGGTGGCATCAGTGAGCTCGTGCTCCCGAGTGGATTGTTCGATGGTCTGCAGTCTGATGGCGAGAGACGCGATGAACTGTGGACCTCAACCTGCTGTGAAGCCTTCATCGCCCTCCCGGGTTCCGAGCGCTACTGGGAAATCAACCTTGCACCCAATGGCGATTGGGCGGTCTACAGCTTTGAGGGGTACCGCCGCGACCAACGTCCGCAGGAGCTCAGCTCAAATCCTCAGGTGCGATTGCGCCGCTGGCATCACCAGGTTCGTCTCGATGCCCGGCTGCCGCTGCGTCCTTGGTGGCCTGCGGGTGTCTGTCCCGAGCTGGCCCTCACCTCGGTTCTGAATCTGCGCTCCCAGGGCCTCAACTACTGGGCGCTCCGGCATGGGCCAGATCATCCTGATTTCCATCTGCGTTCCACCTTCCTCCAACCCTGATCGCTTTAAGGTCAGGCGTTTGAGTCCTCTCCTGCAATGCGAATGCGGCCCGGTCTGCTGATTCCTGGAGTGGTTCTCGGGCTTGGTCTCACCGTTGCTGCCCTGGCGGGGTTCCGCGACACAGCCTCCCAAACAACCACTACGCGCCCAGTTGCGGCTGGCCTGGAGCCAGATCAGAGAGGTCAGGACAACACGATCCAAAACAGTGCGTCCTCACCGGTCCTGCCCTTTCGGAGCACCCAGCCAAAGACGGCAGCAGGCCGTCGCTACCCGGTGGTGCCGACCAATCCGCAAACGGCGGCAACGCTCCTCGCTGCCGTGGAGACAGCACTGCGCGACCCATCCACGCCAGACCAGGACCTGCCGGATCTCGGTCATCAGCAACAGGTGATCTATCGGGTGTTGTCAGCTGACATCCCCCGTTCTCAGCTCGTTCTCGATGCTCTACCCAAGCGCTGGCGCAGCGTCGCCGAACGTCACCTCGCAGCGCGCAGAGAGTTCCTACGCATGAGCCGCGGCCGCCGACCGACTCGCCTGCCGGCCTGGAGGATCATCCAACCCGAACCCGCTGATCAGCTGCTTCAGCACTACCGCAAAGCCGAAGCTGCGACAGGAATCGAATGGGAAGTGCTGGCGGCTGTGAATCTTGTTGAAACAGGCATGGGCCGGATCGACGGCATCTCTGTGGCCAATGCACAGGGACCCATGCAGTTTCTTCCGACCACCTGGGCCGAATCGGGAATCGGGGAAGGCAACATCCGTGACCCCCACGATGCGATCCAGGCAGCAGCGCGCTACCTCGTGCGCCGAGGTGGTTTACGCGATATCCGTCAGGGACTCTGGGGATACAACAACAGCGACTATTACGGCAAGGCGGTGATGCTTTACGCCTCGCTGATGAAAGAGGACCCGATGGCGTACCGCGGGCTGTACCACTGGGAGATTCATTTCAACGCCGACGCCGGTGATCTCTGGTTGCCCGTTGGTTACAACCAGCCTGAGCGAATCACAGTGACCGAATACCTGCGACTCAATCCCGCCAGTGCAGCGCCCAACTGATCCCGTTCAGGCAATGGTTCAGCCGCCAACTACGCTGCAAAAAACGTAGGACCACTGCAGCGCGTGCCCAAGGAAACCTCCCATCGCGGCGATGAACTCAAGACCCTCGGCTGGTCTGAGCATGACGTCAGCCGTTACGTCGAGCTTTGGGAATACCGCCAACGCTGGGGCGCCATGAACCTAGAACGGGAGGATCGCCAATTCCTGCGGAAGGCGGAACATGCTCTGCCCGCGATTCCCACTGGCCGAGCGGCTGCCAAGAAAGCCATCAACGAGAAGACTTACTACAAGTGGATCCGCTTCCATCTCGATGCCATGAAGGCTGCGGAAGCCGACATGGCACTGGCTGAAGGGCAGCAAGGCGCCTGGCCCGTTTTGCTGGAGGTGGAGCTGCGGCTTCTCGACCATTACCAGCCTGTTCTCGGACTGCCAGACACCCTCAAAGCCAAGGCGCTTGGCCCGGTGCGCGAAACCCTGGCAACCCAGGCGGCCGCCCTTGGTACAACACAGCCCTATGACTTCCAGGCCGCACTCAATGAACTGAAAAAGACGGAATCCAGCCGCTGGCGCCACCTGCGTGATGACGACGGAAGCGACCGCACCTACCCATTGCTCAACGCCGAAGCGGTTCCAGGTTTCCGCAATGAGGCCCATCGCGAAATTCAAGCGGTGATGCGCGGGACCTTTCCATCTCTGGCAGAAACGGAGAAAGAGGAGCTTCCCGAGGAATGAACCACGGTTAGAACGGAGACAACGAGGCCGCGACACAGCCTGATGTCCTTGCATTTCGAGACCCTGCAGCTGCACGCCGGTCAGTCTCCGGATCCCGCCACCAACGCCCGGGCGGTGCCGATCTATCAGACCAGTTCCTATGTGTTCAATGACGCCGAACATGGGGCCAATCTGTTCGGCTTGAAGGAATTCGGGAACATCTACACCCGTTTGATGAACCCGACCACGGATGTCTTCGAGAAGCGGGTTGCTGCTCTTGAAGGCGGTGTGGCAGCCCTCGCCACCGCCTCCGGCCAGTCGGCTCAGTTCTTGGCGATCACGAACTGCATGCAGGCAGGAGACAACTTCGTTTCAACGTCGTTCCTCTACGGCGGCACCTACAACCAGTTCAAGGTGCAGTTCCCCCGGCTGGGCATCGACGTGCGATTCGCCGATGGCGACGACGTGGACAGCTTCGCCGCTCAGATCGACGACAACACGAAAGGGCTCT
>CAZJLQ010000052.1:0-7885 GCA_964546675.1 uncultured Synechococcus sp. | reverse complement strand
TTATGACGACCACGGCTCCCTCCAAGGAAACAATCCTCGTGGTCGACGACGAGGCCTCGATCCGTCGAATTCTGGAAACCAGACTCTCGATGATCGGGTACAACGTCGTCACTGCCTGTGATGGAACAGAAGCACTGGAACTGTTCCACAACTGCGTACCAGACCTGGTGGTGCTGGACGTGATGATGCCCAAGCTTGATGGTTATGGGGTCTGCCAGGAACTCCGCAAGGAATCGGACGTTCCGATCGTGATGCTCACCGCCCTCGGGGATGTGGCCGACCGGATCACCGGATTGGAACTCGGTGCCGATGACTATGTCGTCAAACCCTTCAGCCCCAAGGAGCTGGAAGCCCGGATTCGCTGCGTTCTGCGGCGGGTTGAGAAAGAGCAGGTCGCTGGCATTCCGAATTCCGGTGTGATCCAGGTGTCGGATCTGCGCATCGACACGAACAAGCGCCAGGTGTTCCGCGCCGATGAACGCATCCGACTCACCGGCATGGAATTCAGCCTGCTCGAACTGCTCGTGAGTCGATCAGGCGAACCGTTCAACCGGGGCGAGATTCTCAAGGAGGTCTGGGGTTACACCCCTGAGCGCCATGTCGACACCCGTGTTGTGGACGTTCATATCTCCCGGCTGCGTTCCAAGCTGGAAGATGATCCAGCCAACCCCGAGTTGATTCTCACGGCTCGGGGCACCGGCTACCTGTTCCAGCGCATCGTCGACTCCGTTGCCTCCGAAGGAAACTGATTCCTCCCCGGCCGTTGGGCCCTGGAGCAAAAGCAATCGACCACGGGCGATTCGACGCCTTGTGATCTGGTATCGCCGCAACGCTGCCGTCACCACGATTGTGGACAGCGCCACCAGCTCTGCCTCGGCCGCTGGAAGCGTGGCAGGAACGGTGGTGTCGGGTGCGGGCACCGTTGCCAGCACCGTGCTGCAGCCGCTGGTGTTCGACCCCTTGCGGCGTTTGCAGGGGGGCAATGATGCCGAGGAGATCCGTGATTCCGATCGACTCTGGGTGGCCGTCGACGGCATGGGCGGAGACCATGCCCCGGGCCCGATCCTGGATGGGTGCCTGCAAGCGATCGAACGCCTTCCCTTGAAGATCCGATTCGTTGGTGAGCGGGAGCAGGTTCTGGCCGCTGCCGATGCCCTCGACCTGCGCGACAGCCTCGAGAAAGCCAAACGCGCCGGTCATCTCGATCTGGTGGCCAGCGGTCCCACCATCGGCATGAACGAGGAAGCCACTGCAGTCCGTCGTAAGCGCGACGCCAGCATCAACATGGCCATGGATCTGGTCAAAAAAGGCAAGGCCCTGGCGGTGTATTCCGCCGGCAATTCCGGTGCGGTGATGGCCTCCGCCATTTTCAGGCTGGGGCGGCTGAAGGGCATCGACCGGCCCGCCATCGGCGCCCTGTTCCCCACCAAGGATCCCGGGCAGCCCGTGCTGGTGCTGGATGTGGGCGCAAACATGGATTGCAAGCCCACCTATCTTCACCAGTTCGCCCTCCTTGGAAACATCTACAGCCGGGATGTGCTCCAGGTGAGCCGGCCCCGCATCGGCCTGCTCAACATCGGAGAGGAGGAATGCAAGGGCAATGATCTCGCCCTGAAAACCCATGAACTGCTGCGCGACGAATCTCGGCTGCATTTCGCAGGCAATTGTGAAGGGCGCGATGTTCTCTCCGGTGAATTTGACGTGGTGGTCTGCGATGGATTCACCGGCAATGTTCTTTTGAAATTCCTGGAATCCGTTGGCAGCGTGCTGCTTGGCGTGCTGCGTGCGGAATTACCGCGCGGACGCCGCGGCAAGGTTGGATCCGCCTTTTTGCGCAGCAACCTCAAGCGGATCAAGAAGCGGCTCGACCACGCCGAACACGGTGGTGCCTTGCTCCTCGGCGTCAATGGCATCTGTGTCATTGGCCACGGCAGCAGCAAGGCGCTGTCTGTTGTGAGCGCCTTGCGACTGGCCCACTCCGCCGCAAGCCATGGCGTGATGGATGATCTGGCGGAACTTCAGAGTTGCTGTGGTTGACTGACGCCATCTGGAGTCATCCACCCCTTGACCGACCTGCCCCCCAGGTGCTCTGGCGTGCTGCTCAGGGGCTGCGGCAGCGCAACACCTGCACGTTCGATCAGCAACGACGAACTCGGAGATCGCGTTGAGACCAGCGATACCTGGATCCGCAGCCGCACGGGGATTGCCGCCAGACGCGTTGTCGGTCAAGAAGAATCGCTAACTGCGCTCAGTGCCAAAGCAGCGGAGGCGGCTCTGGAGATGGCGGGGTGGTCTGCCGACAGCCTCGATCTGATCCTGCTGGCCACCTCCACTCCGGATGATCTGTTCGGATCGGCGCCGCGTCTTCAAGCCAGGATCGGCGCTGTTCGTGCTGCAGCCTTTGACCTCACGGCAGCCTGCAGCGGCTTCCTTTTTGCGGTGATCACCGCGGCTCAATACCTGCGCTGCGGAGCGATGCAGCGGATCCTGGTCGTGGGAGCGGATCAGCTCAGCCGCTGGGTCGACTGGGATGACCGTCGCTCCTGCGTGCTGTTCGGAGATGCGGCCGGTGCCCTCGTGATGGAAGCTTCAGGAGATGGTCAGGATGACCTCGGCGGTTTTCTCCTGCGCTCCGATGGCAGCCGCGGCGACGTTCTGCAACTCCCGCATCACCGCGACCATCTCCCGCTGGTGGGCTCGGCCAGTCACCAGAAAGGTGGCTTTGCCTCAATTCAGATGAACGGCCAGGAGGTTTATAAATTCGCTGTCCGGGAAGTGCCGGCCATCCTCGATGCCCTTCTGAAACAGACAGACACCTCCGCCGAACAGCTCGACTGGCTGCTGTTGCATCAAGCCAACCAACGCATCCTCGATGCAGTGGCTGAGCGGTTTTCGATCCCGCAAGGCAAGGTACTCAGCAATCTGGCCAGTTACGGCAACACCTCGGCTGCCACGATCCCGCTGATGTTGGATGAAGCGGTGCGCGATGGGCGGATTCAAGCGGGCCACCGGATCGCCAGCAGTGGTTTCGGTGCAGGGCTGAGCTGGGGTGCCGCCCTTCTTCACTGGAGCGGGCCGGCGTAACCTCCGGCACTGCCGATGCAACAAACCGATGGCGATCGCCTGGCTCTTTCCTGGACAGGGATCTCAGAAGGTGGGCATGGCCGACGCCGTGATCGGTTTGCCGGATGCGGCAGATCGCTTCGCGCTTGCCTCGGAATTGACCGGCCGTGACCTGCTGGCCATCTGCCGTGGTGCGGCTCGAGACGGTGATCAGCCGGCGGATCTCAATGACACCCGCAACACCCAGCTGGCTCTGTTCGTGGTGGAATCTCTGCTTGCAGACAACTTGATTCAGCAGGGCCGGGAGGCGGCGTTGGTTGCCGGCCACAGTCTTGGTGAACTTGTGGCGCTCTATGCGGCAGGGGTCTTCGATCTCGAGACCGGACTCAAGCTCATGAAAACCCGCTCAGAGTTGATGGCAGCCGCCGGCGGTGGCGCCATGACAGCGGTGATCGGATTTGACCGCAGCCAGCTGGAGACGTTGGTGAACGCCACCGATGGCATCAGCATCGCCAACGACAACAGTGATGCCCAGGTGGTGCTGTCCGGCAGCCCCGCTGCGGTGCAGACGGTGAGTGAGGCACTGACCTGCAAGCGGGCGATCCCACTGGCGGTGTCGGGTGCCTTCCACTCCCCCTTCATGGCCGACGCGGCCGAGCAGTTCAGTGAAGTGCTCGAACAGGTGTGCTTCCGCGATGCGAGGGTGCCCGTGCTCAGCAACAGCGATCCGCGTCCAAGCCGTGATGGTGACGTGCTCAAGCAACGCCTGAAACATCAGATGACCACTGGCGTGCGGTGGCGCGAAACCATGAGCAACCTGACCAGTGACGGCATTGACACCCTGGTGGAGATCGGACCTGGCAACGTGCTGAGTGGCCTCGCTAAACGGGCCATGAAAGGGGTCGCGATCTCTCAGATCGCAGGCAGTGGTGATCTGGGGCTGTGAGTAGCACCACTCCCTCAACGCTTGTTGTCACCCCTCGGCCCAGCCTGACCTACAGGCTGGTGAGCAACCTGCTGGTGTTTCCGATCTTCCGTGGGCTGTTCCGCGGGTCCACCGTCGGCAACAACCGCGTTCCGCGGCAAGGCCCGCTCGTGGTTGTCGCAAATCATGGGTCCCATCTGGACCCCCCCCTGCTGGGCCATGCTCTCGGCCGTCCCGTGGCCTTCATGGCAAAAGCAGAACTCTTTGCTGTGCCGTTGCTTGGAGCGGTGATCCGTGCCTGCGGTGCCTACCCGGTGCGACGTGGCGCCAGCGACAGAGAAGCGATCCGCATTGCCACCGCACGGTTGAACGAAGGCTGGGCGACCGGCGTTTTTCTGGACGGAACGCGCCAGCCGGACGGCCGCGTGAATCACCCTCTGCCCGGGGCCGCTCTGCTGGCTGCACGCACGGGTGCACCGCTCCTACCCGTCGCCATCGTCAACAGCCACAGGGCACTTGGCTCGGGACGGAACTGGCCGCGCCTCGTGCCGATTCAGTTGCGAATCGGTGAACCCATTCCCCCTCCTGCCGCTCGACGACGGGCGGATCTGGATGCAACCACCGCGGAAGTTCAGAGACGGATCAACGCAATGCTGGATCAGGAGATGTTGAATCAGGAGAGGCTGCATCCCTGAGATCGTGGCCAGTCGCAACCCAAACGACAGCTCTCAACCAATCACCGGTGCGCTTGAGAACACCCTCATCGCGGCATTCGGGCGTGCAAGCCACCGGCACCCCAGTGAGGTGGATGCCGCGACTGCCGGCCACCACCTGCCCAACGGCCATGGCCCGAGGCAGGTGATCCTCACTGGTCACCATCAACACATGCCGGACGTTGCGGCGCTGCAGGTCATCCACGATTGAGGTGAAATTCCCCAACGTGTCACGGGCGCGGTAATCCAGCTGTACCCGCTCCTTCGGTAAACCTTCCTGCTGCATCACCCAATCGGCGTATTCACGATTGCTGCCTCCACTGACCAGCAAGGGAAGATCAAATTGGCGCGCCAGCTTCGCTCCCATCCGCTCACGATCCACATCGCCACCCAGCACCAACACGATCTGAGGAGGGCTGTGATCCAACAATGCCTTGCGGTACGGAGCCAGGGGGCCCGCACTCACCATCCACAGCATCAAGCCACCACTGAGCAGCAACCCCGACCGCAACCCCGCCATCAGACGGCTCCGACAGGGGAGGTGGGATAAATCGGCAACACGGTCTGCCATGGCATGGACTGCCGCGACGCCCATCCATCGCCAAGACACTTCAGAAGGACCAAAACATCCTCTTGAACCCGCTCGTCTGCCTCGAGCACCGGGCCATCCATCTGTTGATCATCCGCCAGCAAGCGTGGACGCACGAGTTCCTCGACGCGCGCGTCATCAACCACATATCGACCGGCAACACGCCCACGACGGGGCAGAACACGGCTGATCCAGAAGGGCCGAGCGGGATTGGGCAACGCACGCGACAGACGCGCAGCCATCAGGGCATAGCTGCTCAACCCCAACAACGGGCAATCGAGCTGCTGAGCAAGGGTTCGCGCCATCACCACCGAGAGACGGGTTCCGGTAAAGCCACCGGGTCCGATGGCGACGGCCAGAGCGTCGAGCTCTCGCCAGCGCTCTCGTGGGAGAAGAGACTCGACGCGGGAGATCAGGCTGTTGGAGAGGCCGCGGCCGTCCTCGAACACCAAAGCGTTGGGCGTCGCCGGATTCAAGGGATCCTGCAGCGCGACTCCGAAGCATTCCGTGCAGCTGTGCATCGCCAACAGAAGCGGCATGCCACTCATGCCGGCAACCTCTCTCCAGGCCTCAGGCGCTGCCAACGTCCAGCTTCCAGGGCAAAGCTTCCACAGGCGCGCACATCCCACTCCACCCCAGCACCGCCGCAGGGAAGATCCATCACCGAAACGTGAATCCTCGGGGACTCAGGCTCGAAGTCGGGGCTGGCTGTGAGATGGGGGGCGCCATGTTGCCGTTCGACTGCGTGATAGGCCTGACAACGGTCGACCCAGCGGCAGTTCACGCAGATGCACATGCCCCCAGACGCCGCAACGCCCATCATTTTGGAGCCTCGGAGCCGCATTGACGCACTCTGGGCCGCACTGGCCCCAGATCGTTGGCCTGTTCGGGTTCAGGACTTGCCGCAAGGGACAGCCCTGGTGGGTGGAGCCGTGCGCGATGCCTTGCTGGGACGCCTGCGCAAACAACCTGATCTGGACCTTGTGGTCCCCGAGGGGGCTCTCAATCTCAGCCGGCAGCTTGCCGAATCGCTCGGTGGAAGCGCCGTTGTGCTGGATGCGGAGCGCGACATGGGCCGGTTGGTGCTGCGCGGCTGGACGATTGATTTCGCCCGTTGTGACGGACCCAACCTTGAGGCGGATCTGCAGAGGCGGGACTTCCGGATCAATGCCATCGCTCTGCCGCTGCACAGTCCCAGGGCTCTGATCGATCCCACTGGAGGACTCCACGATCTACGCGACGGGCAGCTGGTGGCCGTCTGCGAAGCCAACCTGACCGATGATCCCCTGCGCCTGCTGCGCGGTCTGCGGTTGACGGCGGAGATCCCGCTTCAGCTCGAACCCCAGACGGCTCAATGGATTGAGAAGCACCGTGGCCTGCTGCGTGAGGCAGCACCTGAGCGAATCCTGGCGGAACTGCAGCGGCTCGTTGCCGCACCCCGGGCCGATGCTGCGATGACACAGCTCCAAAACATGGAGCTGATGCGCCCATGGCAGGACGCAACCGATCAATGGGATCAATCTCACCCTCCTGCGGCCGCTCAGTCCGCAGAGATGAACGAACTGGAACGCTGCCTTGCGCTGCCGCTGGCACGTCTCGCTCATCTCACCAGCGACGCTGGATTGAGACGCCTGCGAGCCAGCAGGAAGCTGACGCAGCGGTGCCAGCGACTGCGCCAGTGGACCTCAAGAATGTCAGGGAACCCTGACATATTGAGCGAGAGGCAGAGGGTCGCGCTGCACAGCGAGCTCGAAGACGACCTGCCAGCTCTGATCCTGGGGTTGCCGGCTCAGCTTCGTTCGGAATGGCTCTCACGTTGGCGGGATCACCACGACCCTCTGTTTCACCCCGCATCACCGCTGAACGGTTCCACCCTCCAGAAGGAACTCGGACTCAAGCCGGGGCCAGCGATCGGACAGTTGATTGAGCATCTCCGCTGTGAACACGCCTTCCATCGCGTCAGTGGACACAGCTCAGCCCTGGCAGCAGCGCAGCACTGGTGTTCCCTCCACAGCGACTTGCTGTGATTAACTCTCTAGGTGTCAACGATGACGGTCCGACACCGACAGATCACACTTATTTCCCCTTCATGAGCATCCGCCTGTACATCGGCAACTTGCCGCAATCTTTTAACGATCAGGAGCTGGATGCTCTGTTGAAAGGAGCCGGCGAAGGCATTCGCTTTAAACCTGTTCTCGATCGTGAGACCGGGAGCTGCCGCGGTTTCGGCTTCGCGAATGTCGACGACCCAAAGGTGGCCGACGCCATCATCGAGCAGCTGAACGGAAAGGATTTCGGTGGAAACGCCCTGCGTGTTGAACGCTCTGAACGTCGCGACAACAACACCGGCAACAGGCGTGGTGGACCGGGAGCAGGAAACGGCCAGTCCCAGGCAGCCCGCAAGGCCAACAACAAGGTTGTTCATAGCGACGGACCTGCTCCTGAAGCTCCCGACCCCCGTTGGGCCGGCGAACTCTCCAAGCTGAAGGATCTGCTCGCCAACCAGACCACCCCTGTCTGAATCAGCAGCTCTGGTTTGCAAACAGACCTGGTTAGCAAAAAGCCCTGGTTGAACCAGCAGCCTTGACTGCATGG
>CAZJLQ010000051.1:0-7936 GCA_964546675.1 uncultured Synechococcus sp. | reverse complement strand
GGTCTTGGCGGGTCTTGCCCTCCTCTTTGAGCTGCTTCTCAAGGATCGTCTGCACGGCGATCGACGCGTGATCGGTGCCCGGCAAACAGAGAACATTTTTCCCTGCCAAACGTTGAAAGCGCACGATCGTGTCGATCAGCGCCGTGTTGAAGGCGTGCCCCATGTGCAGGCTTCCAGTCACATTCGGCGGCGGAATCACCACGGAAAAGGGCTCGCCTGGAGCGTTTGGATCGGGATGAAACGCCCCCTGCTCCTCCCAGGCCCGCTGCCAACGGGTCTCCGTGCCAACCGGGTCATAGGTCTTGGCCAGCTCGGACACGGAACGCGCACATACACAGCGGCACATGTTCGCAAAGCCCAGCCCACCCAGGCCAATCCCCTTATCATCCCGGGACTTCCAGTGAGTAATGAACCCAATCCGGATCCGGCATCTGGCCTTGGGCATCGCCGTAGCTGCGCTGGCATCGGGTTGCAACCGTTCTTGGCGACCACCAGTTGTGGTCAAGGTGGTCCGGACGATCAACAGCGCTGAGACCGTGTCCAGCCGGGATTACGAACGCCTGCGTGAAATCACTGAGGACGCCATCAGCCATATCCAGGGGGTGGACCCGTCCATTCGTCCCCAACTCACCCTGTCGTCGCGGGCCAATTTCGTCGACGAGATCGCCGCACAGACCCGGAGTGGATTTGGCCCTGACCTGCTGATCACCGACAGCGATACGGCCTTGGAGCTGTACAACCGCAACCTGGTCGATCCGATTGCGCTGTCACCGGAGGATCGAGCCGATACTCCGAGCTATCTCTTCGAGTTGGTGACGGCAAAAGACGGTCAACTCGTTGGTCGACCGGTCAATCAATTCGTCCAGCTGGCCTGCTTCAACAAAGAACGCCTGGAATCGCCACCAGAAACGCTGGAGGAAATGCAGCAGGAAAGCGATGAAAACAACTTCGGCATGGCCCTGCAACTGAAAGATCTCTTCTGGAGTGCGGAATCGTTTGATGCAGGCGAAGCCATGGAAGCGGCCCTGAACAATCTGCCTCCAAGTGCTGAACGGCAGCTCAAGGTGACCAACTGGCTGCGCTGGCTGGAAGCCGCGAGTTACCAACAGAACATTCGCTTCCTCAACGATCAGCGCAGCCTGCGCAAGGCCTTGATCAACGAAGAATTGGATTGGATCACCTGTTGGAGCAGCAGCCTGCGGGAGTTACGCGAGAAATTCAAGGACAAACTTGAGCTTGCTCCCCTCCCGAAGGGCCCTTCAACACGGCTGAAAGCCACCACCAAGCTGCAGGTTTGGTCGCTCGGACGGAACTCCAGCCGCAAACAACGGGAAAAGGCACTGGTGATGATCGACTTCATCAGCAAACCCTGGGCGCAGAAGACCTATGCCTTGGCGGGGCGCAATTCCCTGCCGGTCAATCGAAAAGCAGCCAAGATCGTTGCGTCCAAAATCCCTGGTGGGACTGAAGCTTTGGTGATGTACGCGCAACAGTCCCTTCAGGAAAATGCTGCGAAAGGGCAATCAAAAGCCAGGGTCTTCCGCGACCCGGTGCAATACGAAGCGATCTCAGATGCCCTGCTCGACACCATCTACGACATCCGTAGCCCCGAAGAGTCAACACAGGACATCCTCAAGAGCCTGCGGGAGAGCAGTCAATGATCACAGCTCTGACCTCTGAAGCCACCACCTGGCTCGGTTACCTGCAACGCGGTTCGGTCCTCCTCCAGGTTGGGGTGTTCGTGATCGCAATCACAGGCGAATCGAGGCTGAAGCGCAGGCTGCACGACTCATTGCTGTCCAGCCTCACCCACCTGATCGTTCCAGCTCTGCTGTTGGTGATCACAACCATCCTTACAAGGATTGGTGTAACGGCCGGCTATTTGCAGTATCTGGCGCTGCTGTGGACGATCTGGCGCTGCGTGGAACCCACCAAACAGCTGATCAGCAGTCGCTACCCGAAGGTGCCAGTCGAGGAGATCGACAAATCCTTCTTCAGGCCCATCCTTCTGGTGGTCACGATCCTCACGTTTTTCCAGATGCTGGGAAGCCGGGAATCAATTTCACTCATCTCGCTTGGCGATGTGTTTGGAGTGACCCTCACGATCGGCAAATTGTTCACCGCCCTCGTGATCGTCTACCTGGTCATTTCTCTGGCCAGTCGCCCTGCCGCCTTCGCCGCTTGGCTGGGAGGAAGCTTCTTCGGCATCACACCCCAAGGCCGCAAGGCGCTCGAGGTGATCGTGCGTTACTCAGTCGTCGGAATCGGCGTCATGGGAGTGGCGTATTACATGGGCATCAACGGCACAGCGATCGTGGCCGTGGCCGGTGGCCTCTCGGTGGGTATCGGCTTCGGCATCAAAGAAATCATCTCCAATTTCATCAGCAGCCTCTGGTTGTTGTTCGAAGGCTCCGTCCGTCCTGGGGAGATCCTGATGATCAACGGAGATCCATGCACGGTCCGCAAATTGGGATTGCGTGCCACCCAGCTCCGCCGTGGTCGCGATGGTGCCGAGCTGCTCATCCCCAACCAGAATTTTTTCACGCAAGAAGCGGAATCCTTTACAGCCGAAGAAACATCCCGCCGTGATTCGGTCATTGTTGGAGCCGCTTATCACCACGAACCACAGCAGGTGATCGCACTTCTCGAAGAAGTGGCAAAGCAGCATGAAAGGGTGCTGCAATACCCACCGCCGGCAGCATTCACGATCGATTTCGCGGATTCTTCAATCAATTACCGACTGCTGTTCTGGGTTCGAAACCCCTTAGAAGCGTTTGGCGTGGGGAGCGATCTGAGACAGGCAATTTGGCGGAGTTTCGAAGACAACGGCATCGGCATTCCCTTCCCTCAACGCCAGGTTTATCCCATGGAATGGCCACCCTCCAAAGACCAAACGCTTCGACTTGGATCCCAATCCAGCCAGCTCCAACCTGAGCAGGCTGAGCACTCTGAATCCGACGAATCAACACTCAACGAATAAACAGCGTCCCTCAACCACCGAAGGCGCAGTCTTCACGCTTGCAGCAATTCTCATCCATTAAATACAATTTAACCCTTAAAAACACGCCGGAGGTGCTGCGATGCACGTCCAATCACGTGCCAACCGCGAACCCCAAATTAATCCAATCAATTTGAGACACAGAAAGATCAGCAAAAGGGAGGTGCCGATCATTCAGGCGTTTTCATTGCGCCAAACGCTTGAAATAATCCTCTTGCAGCCCAGCATTGATCCACCCTGTGGCAATCAATTTGCTCGACTGATGATTCACACGACCACGATGAATATGTGATGGTCCGGCTGGAAAAATCAGCAGTTTTCCCCGTTCCGCCGGCTCATGGTGAGCCTGCCAGTGAAACTCAGTTCCGGCCTCATCAACATCATTGCAATACAAAATCCATGCCAGGACGCGGTGCACGGGCTCTGTCGCCTCATCACTGATCGTCCAGTCGCAGTGCCAGCGCTTGAAACCTTCACCCGGCGCGTAGTGCTGCAGGTTGAAGATCGGATTGACGAAAACAGACTGGTCGGGACAACAGTCACGAAACAGAGGGCGATCCGCCAAGTAGCGCTCCAGGCCTGCCGTGACACCTCGCAGGATCAGTTGAGCCAAGGCAAAGGACTCAGCATCACTACGGTCCATCGCCACCAGGCTGATGTCGGTACTGAGCTTGGCGGGATCGCTCTCTCCTGACGGACCAAAGGCCACACCCGGCCGTTGAAGATCCACCCGACGGTTAAAAAAATCGGTCACCGCATCGGCGACCGCCTCAAAACCGGCATTGCGGTACCGGCCGATCAGGGTCACAGCGCCGACTCCCTGCGTGGGATCGCCACGACCCCATCCAGGTGCTGCCAGCGCTCCTGATCAGGCACCACCTGCTCCGCCAACTTCATCCGCTCGATCACCACAGCAGCCCGCGACAGATCCAACGGTGCTCCCGGGCCCATCGGCAGCACCAAGACCTGCTGCTCAGCAGGATCCGCCATCAATTGCAGATCAAGATCCTCCAGTTCCCGTTCAAAAAACACCCGCCGCATCCGCGTGGTGAGGTTGGGCCCCAGCGCCTCAGCGAAACGCTTCATCCCTTCTTCATCGCCTCGGCAACCGCAATTGAGCGACAGCCAAATCAGAAGCTTCACCCAGCTGTCCACCGACCAGATCGGCTGAAAGCTCTCCCTGTGCTGACGGACCAGTTCAGCGATGGCGAAATCGAACAAGGTGGCCTGCACCTGGACCGGATCGGAAGACGGCGTGCTCATAAACGCCATCTTGAATGAGAGTCCTCACCCCCTCCAATGCCCTCGCTGCACCTGTTTGGATGCTGGCGCTCAAGTGCATCCCACCGCCTGCAGATCGGCCTTCGGCTCAAACAACTTTCGTTCACCTACACACCGGTCTGCCTCGATCGAGGCGAACAGCACAGCGGCTGGTATGTGGCGCTCAATCCTCGAGCCGAAGTCCCCACGCTGCTTGTGGATGGAGAGCCTTGGGTTCAAACACTGGCCATCCTCGAAACCCTGGAGGAAACCCTGGAGGGAGAAAGCAACGCTCTGTTGCCGAGCTCCACAAGAGAGCGCCGGATCTGCCGTGCCATCGCTGAGCACGTCAACAGCTCGCTGCAACCTCTCTTGCTCCCGGCAAGACTGCGTCAACCGATCCTCGAAGCCGGCCGGCACATCGGGCCGCCCCTGGCCCCCGCTCTCCAAACCGGTGTGCGTCATCACCAGCTCCGTGCTTTAACCAGCCTCAACGCATGGCTGGACTCGTTGCCGGGCCCTTTTTGCATCGGAACACAACCGACGCTGGCCGACGTGTTCGTGATACCTCACCTGGACGCAGCAACGCGATTGGGCCTTGATCTCTCACCGTTCACACGCCTGAACGACCTGCACATCCAGTGCCTATCTCTCGCTGAATTCGCCGCGGCCGCCCCGGAACAACAACCTGATGCCCCGGGCCAGAGCGAAACCAGCAGAGCCTGAACCAGATGAGCAGGACGGGCCCAATCAGTTCGCCATCGCGGAGAGATAGGGGCCGACCAAGGGATGCTGTTCCAGACCAGCCCATTGCTGTCGAGCAGCGTTCACAACAAGTTGCTCGGCGTGAGGAGACAGATGCTGGCGCCAGTTGTCCGTGGTCCCCGCCCGAAAATAAAGCTTGGGGTTGAGGTGAAAACTGCCAGGGTTGGCTGTGATGCCTTGCTTCATGGTCTGAAATTCCGTCGCGGCGGCGATCTCCGCGGCCCGGTCGGCTGACAACGATGCCGATGGAAAAAGGAAGCGCTGAAGCGTCTCCACGGTGTCCGCTTTGCGCTCCACCATGTCCTCATATCGAAGAGCGCAGATCTGGGAAGCCTGCAGTCGCGATGCCGGCATCAGCCACTCGCGCACATGGCTGAAGTAGTTGCCGAAATAAAGATCCCCCTCCACGAAAAGTTCAGCGAAACGATCCATGTCGAGCTCTGGATCCACCTGGAGCAGAGGGTGACGGACCCAGAAGAAATACTGAGACACCAACGCTGCGCGTGGATCGCGGATGGCGACAACAAAACGCGTCTGCGGGTGAACACGGCGACAGGGCAGATCCTCAACAGCACAATGCAAATACCAAAGCCGCGGACGATCCGACGTGGCCGCCAGGAATCGCTGCCAATCTCCAGGCGTCTCTTGAGACAGCAAAACCTCGGGCCAGGGCATCGCGCCATGGCCGATATCCCCTTCAGCCATCGGATGCCGATCAGGGAGATCCACATTCGCTCGCACCAGCTCCACCAGAAATTTCTTGGCCAGGTGCGTTCCCACCTTTTGATGCGTCGCGAGGACAACGTCATTTGGCTGGGTGTCCCACGACTCAGTGAGGTGTTCCGTGGCCCGCCGGTCAATGAACGGGGGATAACAACGGCCGTTCCAGCGATGGTGCAGAAATCCTTCCGCATGGGCGAGATGGGCGGGTTCAAACGTGCGAAAGCTGTGCCCAGGGCGCATCGCCTCCAAGCGTTCGCGCAAGACCTCAATCGTGCGATCCAGTTGCAGCGACCGCTTCTGCAACTGGCGACTGGCATGCATCCGCTGCACCGACGGCTGAACGGCGTGTGCCACAGCCTCGAGCTGAACCTGATCCGCCTCCGCGAAAGGCTGACCATCAATGCGATTCAACACCTGCAGAGCACCGACCACCATGCCGTCATCACCATGGATGGGCACGGTCATCGCGGTGGACACGGCATAAGAGAGCGCCTCGCCCGCCTGCTGGTGTGCCCCCTGCGACTGCTCCAGGCCTGAGCGATTGACGCACGTCCCCAAGCGGACGCATTCACCAACCATCGAACCGTCGAGATCAGCACAGATCTGACGCTGCATCACCCCTGTTCCCGCCTCCAGCCACAGCTCATCCGCATCTGGATCAAGGACAAACAATCCACATCGCTCCGCCCGCAACAGACCGGGCAGGGTCACCACCAACAACTGCAGCAGGTCGTTATTGCGCAGTGCATCCCAACGGAGCGCAAGCTCCTGGCGTCGCGCCACAACGCGTTGCATCCGTTCATCGAGCGACTGCATCGGCGGCAACCCCGGCAAGACAACGTCTTTTCACTCTCGCCAACCTGCTGCTCGCAGACAATCCGCAAGGCAAACTGTGGTGAAGGAGAAATGGACGCATCCGATGGCCCTGGATCTGAATGATCCCGAACTCGAGTTCTCGGATCTTGTGTATGCCTACCAGAGCTGGGTGATGGCGGTGATCAACGATGAGAAACTCGACAGTGAGGAGCAACTCCTCACGGACGACATCGCCGAAGATGCTCTGAACTCGATGCGTTTTCTTCCCGGTGAAGTGACGAGCGCCATCGAAACCAGCTTGGCGCGGGTGTACGACGTCGATGCCGACGAACTCGCGGAACTGCTCTTCCCCGAAGAATGAAGCGCCATGGGGTGGAGAGCTGACGACATCCCGTCCCAAGACGGTCGGATCGCGCTCGTAACCGGTGCCAACATCGGTTTAGGCCTCGAAACCGTTCGAGCTCTGGCCGCGCGAGGTGCCACCGTGCTGATGGCGTGCCGATCCCGGCGCAAAGCCGAATCAGCCCGGATGGCTCTGATCAAGGAGGGGCTGACTGGCCTGGATCTTCTGGATCTGGATCTCGCGGATCTCAACAGCGTTGCCATCGCCGCTGAAACGGTGAAATCCCGTTACGGCCAGCTGGATCTGCTGATCAACAACGCCGGCGTCATGGCACCACCACGCCAGACCAGCGCCCAGGGCCATGAGCTGCAATTCGCTGTTAACCACCTGGGGCATATGGCCCTCACCAACCAGTTGCTTCCACTTCTGGAAACCCAGCCTGAAGCGAGGGTCGTGACGGTGACCTCAGGGGTGCAGTACTTCGGCCAAATCCGCTGGGACGATCCAAATTGGCAATCGGCCTACAACCGCTACGGCGCTTACAGCCAGAGCAAGCTGGCCAATGTGATGTTCGCTCTCGAGCTGAATGCACGTCTTGTGGCCAGCAAGAGTTCAGTGCGCTCTCTGGCCGCACATCCGGGGATGGCGCAGACCAATCTGCAGCCAACGGCCGTGCTCAGCGGTGGCAATCGAACGGAAGCCATCGTCTATCGCTTGATGCAACCCTTGTTCCAAAGTGCAGCGATGGGGGCACTCCCCCAGTTGCATGCCGCCACGGCGCCCACCGCATCAGGGGGTGAGCATTACGGCCCTGGACAGCTCGGAGGCATGCGCGGCGCTCCCGGTCGCTGTCGGGTGGCCGGCGCTGCCCTCGACCCCGAACAACGCCAGCGACTCTGGACACTGAGTGAAGCACTGATCAACATCCCCGCAACACGTGACTGATCGCGAAGCCCAGCTGGTGCGTTTGGCTCCCTATGTGGTGGGTCGAGTCCGGCGGGGCGTGGTGGGTGACAGCCGTTATGCCATGC
>CAZJLQ010000050.1:0-8146 GCA_964546675.1 uncultured Synechococcus sp. | reverse complement strand
ACTGACGCAGGCGCGGTTGCAGTCCCCGGCCGTCGGAGCGCTGCTTCAGCGCCGTGATCGTTTCACCCCACCAGTTCCGACCCTCATCGAGAACGTTGGCCATGGCAAGCCGTGCCTGCAGTCCCTCAGCCCGGCCACGCTGCCGTTCCAACCGCGTCCAAACCTGAAGCGCGTCATCGTCATCGGGCAGCTCCGATCGAACAAGGCCTGTCGACGCCAACTGATCACTCACCTCTTTGAGCTCGGGCTGCCCCGGCCGACTCGCAAGCAACCAGCCATCAGCCTGCTCGGTCCAGAGCACAGGGCCATCGTCCGCACTGAGGATCGCCTTGACAGCCTCATGGCTGGAGATGGCTGACCTCAGCGCTGGAGCGAACCACTGGGCAAGCGGGTGCTGCTCTGCGGGGTCGAGCAATCGCGCTGGGTTCTGCAGCAAGGCAAGGGCCGACGCACGACCACCGGCGTGGAGCGTGAGGTCCTCAACGGGCGGCCACTCCGCTGAATCGATCCGCTCCTGGAAACGAAGCACCGCGTCGACGTTGAGGTCTGCACCCTCTGGCCGGAAGGCGGCGACCATCCCCTCCAGATCCTTCCGATCCACAACAGACGGCGGCAGACCCAGCCAGTGGTTCAACGCCCGTGGCGAAGCCGTCATCACCGCGACTCCATCGCCGAAGCGATCGATCAAGCTCTGCAACTGCTGATCGCCAACCTGATGCTGATCCGGGAGCTGGGAGATATCCAGCGCCGCCTCCAACACGCCCCGGCCTGAAGCGAGCAACAGAAGGTCGTCATCGATCAAAGCGGTGGCGAGCGGCTGAGGATCACGCCCCAAAAGAGCGCCCTGCCCACTAATCACCCCGACGCCGCGATAGTCACGAACCAGCAGATCGGTGCCGGCAAAACTGCGGGTCTGCCAGAACCGCTGCAGGAACCGACGCGCTCCATCGGGACTGCGACTGGTCATCCCCAGGACCCAGCCAGGTGCAGGGTGCTCCCTGCTGGCATCGATGAGCGTCAGGCTCAACTCAGATCCCAGCCAGCTCGCCAGCTCGTCGTCGAAATCAAGACCGGCCAAAGCAAAGGCGCCGTCGCGCCAGCGGCGTGCGCCGTCGCGGGCAGCCCTCCGATTCGACGGGGACACCACAGCCTGAGCAAAGGAGGGAAGACGCGTCGGGTCCGCCATCCAATGCAGGGACAGATCGGCGTCGCGGGGCACGAACTGAGCGGCCCGAGGCAGATGCAAAGGCTGAGAAGCCAGTCGCAATGGACTGCGCTGTGCCATTCCCCAGAGCAGCCCGGATGTCAGCGCCAGGAGGGCCAGCAGGACAGCCGTCAGGGACGTGAAAAAAGGGCGGGCCTTCATGGGCCTGCAGTCACGGATGTCTCATCTTCATCCATCCCCGCAGAATGTCGCCATGACGAGCGCCCAACCCCAACCGATCACGGCAGCTGAACTCCAGCGCTGGCTCAATGATTCCGCGGCCACCGCCCCGTGCCTGGTGGATGTCAGAGAAGACCAGGAACTCGCCCTTGCCACATTCCCAGGAGAGGTTCTGCACCTGCCCCTGAGCCGCTCCCAGGAATGGCTTGGGGCCCTGCAGCAAAGGTTGTTGCCAGAACAACCACTGGTGGTGCTGTGTCATGCCGGCGTCCGCAGCCACCACTTCGGTCTGTGGCTGCTGGAACAGAACTGGGGACTGGAAGTGTGGAACCTTGTGGGAGGAATTGATGCATGGAGCTTGGAGGTCGACCCCTCTGTGCCCCGCTACTGAATGAAACCCCTGTCAGCCCGGCAACAAGACGTGCTTCAGGCCACGGTTCATCACTATGTGGACACGATTGAACCGGTCGGCAGTCGCACCCTGATCCAGCGCTTCGGGATTCCGGTGAGCTCCGCCACGATCCGCTCTGCCATGGGAGCCCTCGAGCAGCGCGGCTTGCTCACACAACCGCACACCTCCGCCGGTCGCGTTCCCAGCCCCCTTGGCTATCGCCATTACGTGGACTGCCTCCTGCCCGAGCCCGGTGCAGCGGTGCAACACCTTGAACGGGAACTGACCGGCATCAGTCTGCGCTGGGCAGCTCTTGACGATCTCATGCGGCAGCTGGCCCGCCGACTGACGGATTTCACCGGGCTGATGAGCCTGATCACCAGGCCAGTTCGCCCAACATCGTCCCTGGAGGCCATTCGCCTGGCCTCCAGCGGAGACCGCTTGCTGGTGATGCTCGTTGAAGCGGGTGGACGAGGTCGGCAGCTCAACCTTCGCCTCCCCCACGGCGCAGAGGACGAACTCAGCGCGATCGAACGCTGGACCGATCAGCAACTGGAGGACGGCAGCCTGAACTGGGCCTCGCTTCCCCCCCAGCTTCAGCGGAGTGGCGCGCTGCTTCGCAGCGCCATTGAGCAAGGATCACCCCCCGCTGACCAGCAGGTGGTCGTGCATGGGTTGTCCCGGCTGGCGGCTGAGCCAGAATTCCGAAGCGCCAATGACTTGAAACCGCTGCTGGAGCTGATCGATGATCAACCGGCAGCCCTTGTTGAACATGCTTCGACGTCACGGGTGTGGATCGGTGATGAACATCCTCAGATCGCCCTTCAGACTTGCTCGGTGGTGCAAGCCCCGTACCACTGCGGAGCTGATGGAATTGGACAGGTTGCCCTGATCGGGCCGATGCGGATGGCCTACGCAACAGCGAAAGCGGCTGTGCAGCGGGTCGCCCATCACCTTGACCTTCTGCTGAGCTGAGACGCCAACGCTTCGATGCTGCACGCCTGGTTTCGCAATCGCCTTCTGATCGCACTCCTGCTGTTCGGCAGTGTGCTTCTGGGGGGACTGGGGTTGCTTCAACAACGGACGGCAAGGGATTTGGAGACATCCCCGACCGCCGATGCCCTCAACCCTGCGAACAGCGATGTGGGCAACAGCGATCTGGACAGCCTGCGCGCGACGACCCCCGCACCCTGGCTACTGGCCCAGTCCCTGCCGCTGAAGGGGCCTTCGGGCCACCTGGGCCGTCAATTCAGCCTGGGAATCGATGCTGTGCTGCGCGATGTCAATGCCCGCGGAGGGATTGCGGGGCGACCGGTCAAGATCTGGCGTCTCGATGACGGATACGAACCTGACGCCTCTCTGCGCAACACCCGCCTGTTTGTGCAGGAGCCAGACATCCTTGCGCTGTTCGGGTACTTCGGCACCCCAACCACCCATGCCTCGCTCCCGACTGCGACTGCAGCGGGGCTCACGGTGGTGGCCCCGCTGACCGGAGCCAGTTCACTGCGCCCACCGGCCAAATCGGAGTTGCTCCATTTCCGGGCCAGCTACGCGGAGGAAGCGCAACGCATCGTCAAACACCTCGTTAACGACGGTTTCGTCCGAATCGCTGTGGCCTATCAGAACGATGCCTATGGGAAGGATGTTTTGGCGAGTACCACCGAGGCCTTGGAACGCTTCGGCCTCACCGCAATCGGCACAGCCCCACTGCCTCGGAATTCAATCGACACGCTTGAGGCCTCCCAACAACTGGCTGCCGTCAATCCCGATGCGCTGGTGGTGATCTCCCTCAGCAAGACGATGGCGTCACTGGTGAACAATCTGCATCGCATGGGAAGCCGCCCCCAGCTGATGACGATTTCACCGACGGGGACCAAGGCCTTGTTTGAAGACCTGCCTCAAGCCGCGGCCTACGGGGTGGGTGTGACCCAAGTGGTTCCCTTCCCCTGGGATGGACGACATCCGGATGTGGCTGACTATCAGCGGTTGCTCCGGCGCCAGCAGGCCGACATCGACTTTGATTTCATCAGCCTGGAGGGGTTCATGGCGGCGCGCTGGCTCGTCAAGGCCATGCAGAACATCGCGCCAGACATCACACGGGACCGTCTCGTGGCGGAGTTGAAACGCACTGGGCCGATTCAGGAGGGCCAGCCCAACAGCATCGACCTGGTGTTCCTCGGCAGCGATCCGTGGGAACCCTGAAAGGTTGGCTTAGAGCAGAAACCAGCTGACGACCGACAGCAACACCATCACCGTGAGTGACACCGGTGGCCAGATTTGCTCCAGGCGACGGATGCGGGCAGACATCCGATGCTGTTGACGCACATTGGTTTGCCGATCACGACGGGATTTGAGGTCTTCGAGATACAACACCAAACCAAAACTGACAATGGAAATCAGATAGGCGATGACATAGATCGAATCAAGAAAAGACAGATAAGGCAGGTTGGGCAATCCAGATCTGTAACCATCCTGCAGAAAAATCAATGTCAAAAGAACGGCGATCGGAATCTCAAGCCGGAATTCTGTGAGCACCCTTGTGATCAAAACAATGGACGACATCACCACCAGCAAGGGCTGAATCAGGGTCCAGAAGGCGGACCATGATGAGCGCTGATAAGAGACATCAAAGATCAACTGACTGTATTCCTCATCTTCCAGACTGACACCGAATCCGGACGCAAAATGATGGCGAAACTCTCCAAACGACCAGCCCTTCGTCAACCAACCAAATAAGTTCGAGTAGAGACCAACTCCACTGTCCCGAAGATCGGGAATCAAACGCAGATTGGCGTAGGTGAGATCACCGATCGGATCATCCACCTCCAGAACAACAGGCAGACTGACAGAATTAAACGGAAAACGTCGCAGATCAAGATTGTCGATATAAAACTCTCCCGTATACAGAAAACCCTGCCCAAACGTCCCATCATCATAGGACTGGACATCACGCAAAGGCGTGATCTGCGATGTTTCGGGATTAATATCATTCTCAAGATTAACAACATCAACAATGCCAAGATCGCCGGCTTGCAGGTATTGCTGAAACGGCTCATTCCACCGCATCCAGATGTAACCCTTGCTCGAGAAACTTGGCTTTTCTAAATCAAGACTGAAGTTATTGGCGACATAAAGTCCCGTATAAATTTTATAGGGTGCATTCTCGAGCAATTCGGCGTCACGAAGAATCTCTGGTCCCTGAAGCGGTTTTCCCCTTGGACGAACATCGGCCAACTGATTTGGGATATGAGGAGCACTGGTGAGACGCAACATCTCCCTGGAGCGGATCACATCCTGATGCTCATCCCCAAGAAACTGCTGGAGGACGAGTCCTGTGACAATCACGATTACAAGAAGCAGAACCGTCCAGATCCGAGCACGCAAACGACGGATCGAAAGACCGACCAGTCGTGGGAACAAACCCATCGTCAGAGCTGATCGCCCAGCTTCTCCGCAACGGTATTGACATCCTTATCGCCGCGTCCAGAACAGTTGATCACCACCTCACTCCCATCAGGAAGGGTGGGACAGAGCTGCTCGAGCCAGGCAAAGGCATGGGCGGTTTCAAGGGCAGGGATGATGCCTTCCAGCTCACTCACCAGACGCAGTGCATCTAGAGCCTGTTGATCGGTGACGGCGGCGTACTCAGCCCTACCAATTTCACGCAGGTAACTGTGTTCGGGGCCAACCCCGGGATAGTCCAACCCGGCGCTGATCGAATGGGCTTCCTGCACCTGGCCGTCACCGTCTTGCAAGAGCAGGCTCATCGCACCGTGCAGAACGCCGGCTCTGCCCTCCGTGATCGTGGCGGCATGACGTCCCGTCGCAACGCCGTCGCCGGCGGCCTCAACCCCGATCAATCGAACCGAGGTGTCCTGAACGAAGGGATGAAAGAGGCCCATCGCGTTGGAGCCGCCGCCCACACAGGCCATCAACACGTCGGGCAACCGGCCGAACGCTTGCTGACACTGCTCTTTGGACTCCTCACCGATCACAGCGTGGAAATCCCGCACCAGCATCGGGTAAGGGTGCGGACCGGCAACGGATCCCAGGATGTAATGGGTACTTTCCACGTTGGTGACCCAATCCCGGATCGCCTCACTGGTGGCGTCCTTGAGGGTTGCTGTGCCGGCGGTTACGGGCTGCACCGTGGCACCGAGCAAACGCATCCGGAACACGTTGAGGGCCTGACGGCGCATGTCCTCAGCCCCCATGTAAATCACACAGTCCAAGCCGAAGCGTGCACAAACAGTGGCCGTGGCCACACCGTGCTGACCAGCACCGGTTTCAGCGATGATCCTTTTTTTGCCCATCCGCAGGGCCAACAAAGCCTGCCCGAGGGCGTTGTTGATTTTGTGCGCACCGGTGTGGTTCAGATCCTCACGCTTGAGCCAGATGCGTGGACCACCATCAGCACGGCGATAGTGCGCTGTCAGGCGTTCCGCCTCATACAGAGGGGTGGCCCGTCCGACGTAATTCTTGAGCAGACGATCCAACTCCCCAGTGAAGGCGGGGTCAGCCCAGGCCTGTGCCGCAGCCTGTTCCAGTTCGGCCAGGGCCGGCATCAAGGTTTCTGGAACGTACTGACCACCAAAACGCCCGAAGCGACCATGGGCACCGGGCCGCACTGAGGGTTCCAGGCTGGAGGAATCCGGCGTGTTTGTGTTCGGCAAGGTGCTGGTCACAGATCCACGTTGGAGCGTGGCGTCAGCGTAAGCAGGCGATCACGCGGTGCCGTGGATCGCAGGCGCTGATGCGCGGATTCCGGAACCCGGCCTGCTCCAGGGCTGCCGGCATGTCCAGACCGAAATATTGCTCGATGTAGGGCTCGGTGCTCTTCAACAGGGTGGCCACCGCTGCCGGCAACCGTTGCAGAACCGAGGAGGCGGGATCCTGGTCCACCATCACGAGCGCTCCACCGGGGCGGAGCAACCTGGCCGCCTCCAGCAGCACTGCGTGGGTGGCGGCCTGCGGCAGCTCGTGGCACACGAACTGCAAGCTGATCAGATCGCAGCAACCCGTTTCCAGGCCCGTGTTCTCGGCTGCAGCGTGACGCCACTGCTCCACCAGTCCGTCCTGGTCACGAACCCTTGCCACAGCCAGCATGTCTGGGGAGAGATCAAGGCCGATCAACTCAGGTCGTTTGTCACCGCGCGCATCGGCCCGTTGGTTGAGCCAACGGGCCAGGGCCTGGGTGCTCACACCAACGGAGCAACCCAGATCGAGGACGCGATCCAACCGGCCCTCCAGCAAGGGTTCAACGGCCCGATGGATGGCATCCCGAAGCCGGGCCTGGGCTAACTCGGGACTGAGCGACTCCTCAGGCCAAACCCGGAGAGCCATGGCATCGGTGGCCTGCTCCGCTTCTGCTGCGGCCTGCCAGCAGAGGTTGCCCTGTTCATAGGCATGAAAGCGAGCAACGTAATAAGCAGGCGGGACCAGACCAGGCGTGGCACTCGTCTCCAGCAGTGGGGCGGCCGCCTCTCGCAGTTCCCTACGACGAGCCCGCCAGGGAATGCCGTTTCGTTCCGCTGTGCGGATGATCAGCTGCCGGGCCTGGAAGAACAACGGCCGGCGCAACAGTCCGATGCCAATCAAACGTTCAATCAGGCGACCCAGCCCATGGCTGGAATCAGCCCAGCCAGGCGTGGCAGCAGCTTGGGACATCTCAGCAGCAGCGAACGAGTGGGTGGTGGCGAGTCTGCATGGCCAGGAAGACGACCTCGGTCCATTCGCTGATGGCGGAAGGCTCATGGCTGATTGGTTCAGATGCTTCGGCATGCCCGCAGAAGGCTGGCCGCCCGGTTCCATGGGCAAGACTGCCGACAGCGCCATGGCCCGAACATGCCAAAAGGTGGGTGGCAGGAATTCAGCAGCAGCAGCAGCAGCCTGCAACGGCCCAGTGGCCCGACCAAGGAGCCCACACCGAAAACCCAGCAGATGGTGCGGGTTCAGCCCACCCGAGGCGGCAAAGGCGGCAAAACAGTCACCGTGATCCGCGGCCTTGAGCTCGACACAACAGGATTGAAGTCGCTGCTGAAGAAACTCAAGACACGCATCGGCAGCGGGGGGACGGCCAAGGACGGCGTGATCGAGCTGCAAGGTGATCAGGTTGAACTGGCGCTGGAGTTGCTGACCAAGGAGGGCTACCGACCGAAGCGCGCCGGAGGCTGAAGTTCGGTCAACCGCCGGTCCCGCCGCCGGGCTGGGTGACAATGGCTGCCACTTCAGACCGTGGGCATGACCGCTGCTACCACCAAGGCCACCAACATCGTCTGGCACGAGGCCTCAGTGGATCGGTCTGCCAGAGCGGAGAAGCGCGGTCACCGCAGCGCCATCCTCTGGTTCACGGGGCTGTCCGGCTCCGGCAA
>CAZJLQ010000049.1:0-8300 GCA_964546675.1 uncultured Synechococcus sp. | reverse complement strand
CACACCGCAGGTCCCATCCTTGGATCTGGCGTTCCGTTCATCAAGGTGATCTTCTGGAACTTCCTGCCTGTCACCCTTGGTAACGTTGTTGGCGGCATGGTGTTCATTGGAATGCTGTTTTACAGCACCCACCGCACCACAATGGAAAATGTGCTTCCGACTGAGCATGATGACAAGCTTGAGCGCGAATTGGCTGCAGAACTCGGTGCCCGCTAAGGCAGCATTCTGATGTCGTCTGATGAAGCCGGCCTCTGGGAGAGGTTGTCGCAATCAAGACGAAATCCATTGGATCCTTCGTGGCTGGGTGAGATTTACTCCCCCAGCCTTTCAGTTGATTTACGACTAGCTGTTTGTGAAAAACTGGGAATGCTCGCCGAGCGGGGATGGCCTCACATTCAGAGCCTTCTTCAAGAGCATGGACCACAAAAAGAACTCATCCTGGCTGCCGGCCTTTGTCATCAACCTGAAGCCCGCGATTGGCTCCTGCTCCAACTGCAATCGAACAACGAATCAATAGCCCTCCCTGCCCTTGAAGCCCTGGGTTGCTGGGGAGCCGAAGTTCCCCAAACGGTTATTGAACAAAGTTTGTGTCACCCGGCTCAAAATCGACGCCTCGCAGGCTTGCAGCTGCTCACCTTCCGTGCCCATCTCCTCGACGATGCACAACTGCTTCAACTCTGCGAAGAACCTCTACAAGATTTCCGGGATACCGTCGCAATCGCTGCAATCCGCGTTTTACAACGACGTGATGGTGCTCTGATTGCGGATCGATTGGCAGACATCTCTCGACATGGTTCAGATGCCGCATCGAAAGCAGCTCTCCTTGCTTTGGGATGCATTGCCACACCAATCAGTCAGCGGTGGCTTCTGAAACTGAGCACCAGCCTGCCTGAGGGCGAACGGCGACAGCAGGCTTACAAACAACTCAAACAACAATTCAGACAATAAAAAACCTGGGTCACCCCAGGCTCGATCATCCGCAAAGCAGTCAGTCGAAGCAACTGCTCAAACGAATCACCACTTTTTATAAGGCAGGAATTTGCCGCACATGGTGATGGAAACGCGATCCCCTTTTGGATCTTCAACCTTGTCGACATCCAATGTGAAATCAATCGCACTCATGATGCCGTCACCAAACTTTTCCTGAATTACATCCTTCAGGGGCATACCGTAGACCTGCATAATCTCGTAAAAGCGATAGATCAGCGGATCGGTGGGAATAACAGGCTCGAGGCTTCCTTTGGTGGGATATTCCTGCATCGCTGCCGTGATCGCCGGATCAAGGGAAAGTAAGTCAGCAAGCTTGGCAGCCTCGTCCTCTGAAGCGGTGGCCTGACCATAGAAGAGGGAGGCAATCCAAACCTCGTCACGCCCAAGTGCGGCCTCTAAATCAGCAAAACTTAAACCCTTTGATTTCTTCGCTGCCATCAATGTTGCAGTCAAGGTCGCCTGGGACGGAGATGACAATGTGGGTGACAATGTGGATGAAGTCATGCTTGTCGAGGATTGTGCGGAAACGTGAAAACTGCCTGCTCAGCAGTGGAACGAAGCTCTCGCAATCCAGGACAACAAATTGAAGCAACAGCTACGAAATTGACCGCTTACGCATCGTTTTTCAGCAGCGATCGCAACTTCGCACTGCCAGGACAAATGCTGAAATAACCGAACAACATTTAAAGCTCCTCAATGCATTCGATGCTACAAAAACTGAAAACATTTACGGTACGTATTTTGTCCAGCTGGCGCCCAGATAATTCACTTCTCCACGAGCGTCTCTATTACGCCGAAGGTCGACATCATCCTCGCCATCCCCGTCACGGAACCCTGAAAGGACTGGACGTGTGCACTAACAGTTAAATTAGGGTGTAAAAATTGTTACTCGGCAGTGCCGCCTGCTGCTGAACATCGCCTAAGTGACTCAGGTCGCCGTGACACTCAGCCCGCCAACAGGGAAGGAGCGCTTCAAACAGCATCTCCGCAAGGTTGGCAGTGGCGAACACACCAGCCGAGGATTGTCACGGCTGGAAGCTGCTGATGCCCTTGAGCTCATCCTTCACGAAGAAGCCACTCCGGCTCAAATCGGAGCCTTCCTGATTGCCCATCGGATTCGGCGGCCGGAACCCCAAGAGCTCGCGGGGATGCTCGACACGTACCGCGACTTGGGTCCGGTTCTGAAATCTGCGGCAGATGCCACTCCTCCTGTGTGTTTTGGCATGCCGTTTGACGGCCGCACACGCACGGCACCCATCTATCCGCTCACCACACTTGTTCTGCTCGCAGCGCGGCAACCGGTTGTCTTGCAAGGTGGCTCCAGGATGCCGATCAAATACGGAGTTACAGCCCAGGAACTCTTCAACGCCCTTGGCCTCGATCTCTCTGGAGTAACGATCGAAGAGGTTCAACAGGGCTTCGAGACCCATGGGTTTGCTCTAGTGCACCAACCGGAGCATTTTCCGCTCGCGGAAAGCCTGATCAGTTATCGAGAAGACCTGGGAAAACGCCCACCTGTGGCCAGCCTGGAGCTCCTCTGGACTCCCCATCAAGGTGAACACTTGCTGGTGAGTGGCTTTGTGCATCCCCCTACAGAAAGTCGAGCCTGGGATGCCCTCCATCAGGCGGGTGAAACCCATCTGGTCACGGTCAAAGGGCTTGAAGGCGGTACAGATCTTCCGATCGGACGAGCCTGCATCACAGCAACCGTGAGCGATGGCGTCCCTGAACGGAAGATCCTTCATCCTCGGGACCATGGCTGCCATGAAAAGGATGTGGAGTGGGCAGACCTGGAGACCTGGACCGAACAAGCCGAAAACGCGCTGGACAACAAAGGGCCTCTCTGCAGTGCCATGCGCTGGAACGCAGGTGCGTACCTCTGGCTCAGCGGTCAGGCAAGCGATCTGGCAGCCGGAATCAGCTCTGCGGAATCCTTGATCCAGAGCGGAGCCGCCCGTGCCGTGCTGGATCAGCTCTGCGCCTGGCGCAGCAGCTTCTCCATTCGATAACGCTCGAAAGGCACACCACCGATTGCGATGGTCTCGGGGGAGATCAAGTGCCAGCCCCTGCGTAACAACAGAGGCCGACTCATGGAACTGGCTTCCGTTGAGAGGCGTTCAACACCCTGATCTCTTGCATCCTGCTCGATCTGTTCCAGGAGCATGGATCCATGGCCCCGACGGGCGGCGCGTCCGCGGCAGTAGAGAAGCGCCAGGCGCGTCTCGGGATAACGGATGGCAAAAGCCTCATCCCGACCGCTGATCCATCCCAGCCCCTCATCCAACGAACGATCGAGAACCCCCGGCAACCAAGCCAATGCCGCCCAAGCCCTCACCTGAGCCGGGGTGTAAAGCACGCCTGCCTGACTTTCGATCGCGTCGGCGTAGATCTCCCGCAAGAGCGGATGGTCGCTGGGACGGATCGGACGCAGGACCATGACCGGAGCCTGTGGGAATGTGTGGTTTATCGATGCTCGCCAGGCCTTGCAGCGCTTCCGGCTTCCCACTCTGCTGAGCGCCTTTCTCACGCTTCTGAACGACCGGCTGAGCGAAAGCATTGTCTTCCCACTGCTGCCCTTCCTTCTGGCGCAGTTCGCACCAGATGGTCGAACGCTTGGGCTCCTGGCAGGGAGTTATGCCCTGGCCCAGTTTTTGGTAACTCCGCTGATCGGAGCCCTGAGCGATCGTCACGGTCGCCGGCCTGTCATCGCCATCTGCGTGAGCGGTTCGGTGCTGGGACTCGGCCTGTTCGCACTCACGATGAGTTTGCCCTGGCCAAACGGAGCCGGTCTGCCCTTGGTGCTGCTGTTCACGGCACGCATCATCGACGGAATCAGTGGCGGAACCGCCGCTACCGCAGCAGCCGTGCTGGCTGACATCAGCCCGCCGGAGCAACGGGCACGGGCGTTCGGGTTGATCGGTGTGGCCTTCGGAGTCGGCTTCATTCTTGGCCCTGGTATCGGCGGCTGGCTGGCGACCTTCTCGATCGACCTACCGGTCTGGGTGGCCACAGGCTTCGCCGTCGTCAATCTGCTTGTGGTTGTGTTCCTGCTGCCGGAAACCCATCCCGTGCAGGCACGCAGCACCAGTTCAATCAGCCGTGAAATCAACCCATTCGCGCGGATCGGAGCCGTGATCGGTGACGGCAAGATCGGCCAACTCGCGGCAGGTTTTTTCCTGTTCTTCCTCGCCTTCAACGGCTTCACCGCCATCCTGGTGCTCTATTTCAAACAGCGATTCGGCTGGGGACCTGAGCTCGCCACATCCGCTTTTCTGGTTGTGGGCATCGTCGCCACCGTGGTTCAGGGAGGGCTGATCGGCCCACTGGTCAAACGGTTCGGTGAATGGCGATTGACGATGCTCGGCCTGGGGTTGGTCGTGGTCGGTTGCCTGCTGATCCCAGGCATCGGTGCATCCGATCGGGTTGTCAGTGTGCTCATCTCCGTGAGCCTGCTCGCCTTGGGAACAGGACTGGTCACACCCAACCTCCGCAGTCTGGTGTCGAGACGTCTTGGCAATCGAGGCCAAGGAACAGCTCTCGGCAGCCTTCAGGCGTTGCAAAGCCTGGGAAGTTTTCTCGGACCACCACTGGCTGGTCTGGCTTACGACAGCATTGATCCGACCAGCCCATTCGAAGGGGCAGCACTGATCCTCTTGATTGTCATGGGTCTTGTCGCCAGGACTGCATCACGCGCTTAGTGGCAGTTGCTACGTTTCGCAAGACGCCGCAACGTCTCCAGCTGCAGCCATGAGCGCTGACGTCACAAGCCCGGATCAATACATCAATCGCGAACTGAGTTGGATCGCCTTCAACGAACGGGTCCTCGCCCAGGCGCTGGATCAGCGCACACCGTTGTTGGATCAGGCCAAATTCAGCGCCATCTTCAGCAACAACCTTGATGAATTTTTCATGGTGCGGGTTGCTTCCCTGAAATCCCAGGTGGAAGCAGGCATCACCACAGCAAGTGAAGACGGAAAAACACCGTTTGAACAACTGCTCAACATTCGGGAAGAATTGATTCCACTTCTGGAAAAGCAGCAGGATCATTACGGGAGGACTCTCAAAGAAAGCCTTCTGAATCATGGCGTTCAACTTCTTGACTACGAGCAGCTGAACTCCCAACAAAAGGAATGGATCGACGCATATTTCACGACATCGATCTTTCCGGTTCTCACACCCTTAGCGGTGGATCCGGCCCATCCTTTTCCCTTTGTCAGCAATCTGAGCCTGAATGTTGCGGCCGTGATCCGCGACCCAGACACAGGACAGCGGCAGTTTGCACGCGTCAAAGTTCCCCAGAAAAATCTGCCGCGGTTCATCGCAATCCCGGAAGATCTCAGTGATAGCGATCCAGCACCGATCCACACAGCCATACCACTGGAGCAGTCGATTGCCTACAACCTCGACTCGCTGTTTCCTGGAATGACAGTTGAAGGGCATTACTTCTTCCGTGTCACCCGCGATGCAGATCTGGAACTGCGTGATCTGGAAGCCGATGATCTGATGCTGGCACTCGAGCAGGGATTAAGGAAGCGACGTGTGGGAGGAGAAGTGGTTCGCCTTGAAGTCCCAAAAGATATGCCTGAAAACGTGGTCGATATGTTGATGACGGGCATGACCGTTGAAGAAGAGGATGTCTACCGCATCAACGGCCCACTGGGTTTGGATGATTTGTTCTGGCTGGCAGGCCTGCCACTCCCGAAACTGAAAAGCAAATCGCACAGCGGACAAACGCCTGCGGCCCTAGCTCGTACACAACAACATCTGATCGAAGAGGGATCTGTCAAACAGGAAGAATTTGAAACAATTTTTTCAGTCATTCGCGAACAAGATATTCTCCTGCACCATCCCTATGAGTTGTTTTCAACATCGGTTGAGGAATTCATCAATCAAGCAGCTGACGACCCAAAGGCGATCGCGATCAAGATGACTCTTTATCGAACATCCAAGGATTCACCGATCATCGATGCGTTGATTCGTGCCGCAGAAAATGGAAAACAAGTCATGGCACTTGTAGAACTGAAGGCGCGATTTGACGAGGACAATAATATTCAGTGGGCCCGTCACTTGGAACGAGCTGGAGTCCATGTGATCTATGGGGTTCTTGGGTTGAAAACCCACACCAAAATTGTGCTGGTTGTTCGCAAAGAAAACTCCAAACTTAAAAGCTACGTTCACATTGGAACTGGCAATTACAATTCCAAAACCTCAAAGCTTTACACTGATCTCGGCTTACTTTCAAGCCGTCCAGAACTTGGACAAGACCTGGTTGAACTCTTCAATTATCTAACTGGCTTCTCCAAACAGCAAAGCTTCAGGCGGCTTCTCGTCGCGCCTGTAACCCTGAGAAAGGGGACAGAAGCGCTGATTCGTCGCGAAATTGATCACGCCCAGCAAGGACGGCAAGGCCAAATCAAGGCCAAAATGAATTCCTTGGTGGACCCCGACATCATCGCCCTGCTTTATGAGGCTTCCCAGGCAGGTGTCAAAATCGACTTAATCATCCGTGGGATGTGCAGCCTCTATCCAGGCAAAAAAGGGCTCAGCGAAAACATAAGAGTAACCAGCATTATTGGTCAGTTTCTGGAGCACTCAAGAGTATTTTGGTTCGCCAATGGCGGCACACCTGAGGCCTACATCGGCAGTGCCGACTGGATGCCCCGCAACCTCGATCGACGGGTCGAAGCGGTAACACCGGTTGAAGAACCGGCACTACGCACCAAGCTCGAACACTTGCTCGATCTCTATTTGCGAGACAATCGAGGCGCATGGGACATGCAAAGCGACGGCAGCTTCATTCAGCGCCAACCCAAGAAAGGGGAACAAGAATGCAATTCTCAGGTCGCACTGATTGACCTCTGGCGCAAGGGTCTTCCTGCCAGTTAACCAATGAGGGAGCAGCCCAAGGTCTTTTCTCGTATTGCCTGATACGGAAACATGTAGCGCGTATCTCTTCTCGAACCAGGACAAATATCAAAATCTTCTTGAAGAAAACTCAGCCCAGTTCAACTCCTGAAAATCTTCGGATTCGCAACGGTTGTTCAGCAGATGCGGTGCTAAGTTCAGCCCAAATTCATCTCAGGAGACCAGGGTGATGGGGATCCCTCTGGAGTCTTCCGGCTCAGCTGCAAAAGGCAGCCGGAAGCAACCTGCTCTGCCTTCAACGGCGCGGCGCTCAACATCGCGCCAAAATGGCAGGCTTGCAACCGACTCAATTGGTTATTACCTCAGCAGTATTGGTCGAGTTCCGCTGCTCACTCCTGCTGAAGAAATTGAGTTAGCTCATCACGTTCAAGCGATGAAAGAACTTCAGCAAGGTCCTGCTGAAGAATTAACGATTCGAGATAAACATAAAATACGGATGGGCAAAAGAGCTCGGGACAGAATGATGGCAGCTAATTTACGGCTTGTTGTAAGTGTTGCCAAAAAATATCAAAACCAAGGATTAGAACTTCTCGATCTTGTGCAGGAGGGTGCCATTGGTCTGGAGCGGGCTGTTGATAAGTTTGATCCAGCGATGGGATATAAATTCTCGACTTACGCCTATTGGTGGATCCGTCAAGGCATGACCCGTGCCATCGATAACAGTGCACGAACGATCCGACTTCCTATTCATATCAGTGAAAAGCTATCGAAGATGCGTCGCATCTCCCGTGAACTCTCACACCGTTTCGGGCGTCAACCCAACCGGCTTGAACTGGCGAGTGCCATGGGCATCGAACCACGTGAACTCGAAGATCTCATCTCACAAAGTGCACCGTGCGCATCACTTGATGCTCACGCACGTGGAGAGGAAGACAGAAGTACCCTTGGAGAATTGATTCCAGACCCCAACGGTGAAGAACCGATGGAAGGAATGGATCGAAGCATCCAAAAAGAACATCTTGGTGGTTGGTTGGCTCAACTGAATGAACGAGAACAAAAGATTCTTCGCTTGCGGTTTGGCCTGGATGGCGAAGAGCCTTTAACCCTTGCGGAAATTGGCCGGCAAATCAATGTGTCTCGAGAACGAGTTCGCCAACTGGAGTCAAAGGCCATTCTCAAACTGAGAACAATGACCAACCAGCAGCAAGCTGCTTAAACCGCCTTGCCAGTCACAGTCACTCTGACGGTCCTGGGGCTGTACCTCGGATGTTTAATCATTCTGGCTGGCTGGATCAGATCCAAGTGGGAACAGTCCCACGAATGGTCACGCAAAGTCATCCATATCGGATGCGGACTTCTCTTGCCAATATCCTATTGGCTCGAACTTCCTCGATGGATTGCGTTAACAGCAGCTCTTTTGGCCATGAGCTTGGTGCTATTGAACC
>CAZJLQ010000048.1:0-8307 GCA_964546675.1 uncultured Synechococcus sp. | reverse complement strand
TATGGAAAAGAGATAGAAAAAGACCTCTTCAAACTTTCAGAGCCTGCAGGGTGCAATTGATCTCCTCCTGCGTGATGTCATCACGGATTTCAACGGCTCCGATCGTTTTGGGCAGCACAAACCGCAAACGGCCATCGCGCACTTTCTTATCTCCCTGGAGGCAGTGAAGAACGGCATCCGGTTCCAGGGATGGCCAGCTTGTCGGTAATTGCATCCGCGTGATCAACTGCTGCTGCCGTTCCGCTTCGGCCCGGCTCCAGCTGCCGCGCTGCACAGCCAGTTCTCCGACGGCGACCATGCCGATGGCCACGGCTTCACCATGCAGCCAGGTGCCATATCCACAGAGGGTTTCCACCACGTGTCCGAAGGTGTGGCCGTAGTTGAGAATCGCCCTTAAACCTCCTTCCTTCTCATCGGCGGCGACCACAGCGGCTTTCGCAGCAGCTGAACGCTCCAGGATTGTTTCGAGGCGATCCCGTCCCAATCCTTCGGGATGGTCCGGATGGGGGCACTGTTCCAGCAGTTCAAACAGGTCTGGATCGCCAAGAACTCCATACTTCACCACTTCTGCCAGTCCGGCCCGGAACTCTCGGATCGGCAGCGTGGCGAGGGTCGCCGGATCAATCAGCACCAATCTCGGCTGATGGAATGCGCCGATCAGGTTCTTCCCGCCCGGGTGGTTGACACCTGTTTTGCCTCCGATTGAGGCATCCACCATCGCGAGAAGTGTGGTGGGGACCTGAATTACGCCGACCCCTCGCAACCACGTCGCGGCTGCAAAGCCAGTCATGTCACCAACGACACCACCGCCCAGGGCCAGCATCAGTGAGCTGCGTTCCAATTTCTGAGCGAAGGCAGCGTCGTGGATCCGGGCAACCGTGGCGAGGGTCTTCTGATCCTCGCCGGCCTCGATCAGCAGCAGCTCAACGTCGAAACCAGCCTTTCGAAGGGCGTTCAAACATGTTTCTCCGTAGGGACCGGCGACGTCGGGATTGCTCACCATCAGGATCTTCCGCCCAGATTGAATGCCGACGCGGAGCAGTGCATCACCGAGCGTTTCCAGGCAACCATCGCCGATGATCACCTCATAGGGATCCCGCTCCAGGGCGACCGCGATCTGGCGATGCTGCAGATTCGGTGCGATGGCCATGGATGGGAAGACAACCGTCACCGCCCACTTTGCCGTTCAGACAGCCGTTGGAGCGGATAAGGTCGGCCAAGGCTGAACATTTTGATGGCGCCCTCACGACAGCTGCGCAACAGCCTTGTGGCCTGGGCATTCCTGTTGCCTGCCTTGGTGCTGATCACACTGTCGGTGCTGATCCCCGCTCTGATGGCTCTGGTGATGAGCTTCAGCGCCACGGGCCTGGACGTGAGTGAGCCGCTTCGCTTTGTAGGACTGGCCAACATTCGGCGTCTCCTGTCGGATCCGATGGCCTGGCAGGTCAGTACGACCACATTTCTCTATTTAATTGGCGTTGTTCCGCCAATCGTTCTCGGTTCATTGGCCCTTGCCGTCTTGGTGAATCGTCGTTTGCCCGGCATGCACGTTCTACGGGGAGCGTTTTACACACCGGTTCTTGTCTCAATCGTTGTTGCGGCGATTGCTTTTCGCTGGCTCTACGCCGAAAACGGATTGATCAACGGCTGGTTGGTGGCCGCGTTCGGAGATCTCATCACACCGATCGGATTTTTGACCGCTCCGCAACTGGCGTTGCCGGCAGTGATGCTCGTCACCTTGTGGAAGGGACTCGGTTATTACATGGTGATTTTTCTGGCTGGTCTCCAGGGCATCCCAGGGGAGTTGTACGAAGCGGCTGAACTGGATGGCAGCGAGGGTTGGCACCAGCATGTGGACATCACTCTGCCTTTGTTGCGCCCTTACATCACGCTTGTGGCTGTGGTGTCATCAATCGCCGCCACGAAAGTGTTCGAGGAGGTTTTTCTGATGACCCAAGGTGGCCCAGCTGATTCAACACGCACGATTGTCTATTACGTCTACGACCAAGCCTTTGCCGAGCTTGAAATCAGTTATGCATGCACCCTTGGGCTGGCTCTCTTTCTGCTCGTCATGCTGCTGACCCTGGTTCGCCTCGCGTTCAGTGGTGATCGGGCGCTGATTTGACCAGCTGAGGGCCAGGCAGAGTGGCAAGCTTCGGACATCAGCAATCGCCTGACGCGATGTCCAGCTCTGCCGCCATGATTGGAGTTGTGGGAGGGGGGCAACTGGCGAGAATGCTCGTTCAGGCTGCCAAGGCGCGCCAGGTGGGCGTTGTTGTGCAAACGGGATCGTCCGACGATCCAGCCGCTGAGGGGGCGTCACGTCTGGTCCATGCCGATTCACGGGATGTGGCGGGAACCCGCGAGCTGGTTCAAGGATGTGCGGGTGTCACCTTCGAGAATGAATGGGTCAATATCGATGCCCTCATTCCACTGGAACAGCAGGGTGTGAGATTTCGCCCGGCTTTGGCTGCCCTTGCCCCGCTGGTCGACAAGCTTTCACAGCGCCAGCTGCTCGCTGAACTGAACATTCCCTGCCCAGCTTGGATTCCGCTGAGCCGCGTCTCACCAGCCCAGCCCGCCTTGCCAACCGGTTGGACATTCCCGGTAATGGCCAAGGCGGCTCGAGGTGGATACGACGGCAAGGGCACGCTCGTGCTCGACAACGTTGAGGAACTCGCTCAGCTCATCCGCAGGGTGACCACAACGGAATGGCTGCTTGAAACCTGGGTGAACTACGACCATGAGCTGGCTCTCGTTGTGAGTCGGGATTCAAAGGGGCGAATTCATCGCTTTCCGCTGGTGGAGACCCATCAATCCCAACAGGTTTGTGACTGGGTTCTTGCTCCAGCGCCTGTTCCTCAGTCTGTGGAAGCGCTCGCGTACAACGTTTCTGCTTCCCTTCTCACCAAACTGAATTATGTGGGTGTGTTGGCGTTGGAATTCTTTTACGGGCCTGTTGGTTTGCAGGTGAATGAAATTGCACCTCGAACCCACAATTCAGGTCATTTTTCAATCGACGCATGCAGTAGCAGCCAGTTCGACCAACAGCTCTGCATCGTTGCGGGATTGCCGGTTCCTTCGCCTCGGATGGTGAGTCAGGGTGCCCTGATGGTGAACCTGTTGGGATTGGGGGATGACGCCAGCCTCTCTCTTGAGAGACGGCTGGAGGCCCTGCAGCAGGTGCCAAACGCTCATGTGCACTGGTACGGAAAAACTCCTGAGACACCGGGCCGGAAACTCGGTCACGTGACCGTTCGTCTCGATGGTCCCGATGCGGCGTCCCGTACAGAGGAAGCCAGACTTGCGCTGCAGGCGATCCGCTCGATCTGGCCTGCTGCGGCAGAAAGCAGCGATTAAACTTGAGGGGAACTGCCATGTTGGTGACGGCCTCCTTCTAGTGCTCTGATCTGACTCTCTTTCGACTTGGGGAGACTGTCGTGACGGTGCAGTAGACCGGCCTCGCTGCCGGAAACGAATCCCCACTTTGCCTCCCCTTCTGGTTCATCCAGGTCGACCACAAGGAGGTGCACGGCATGGCGGTTCACCCCATTCCCTGATTCGGTGCCGAGGGGTGCAGCCTCAAGAGTCGGCATCAGAACCCCAAGGGTTGTGCTGTGTGGCTCGATCACACGTCGTTCATCTGGATCTGCCATGTCGCCTGTCGTCTCTCCTTTGTCTTGAGTCAGACCATTCCCGAAGGCCAATTGGATGGTGATGTCCTCTGATCTCAAGCCGTTAAAGATTTTCCATCGATTCCCGTGGTGGGGCTTCAGCGTTGCCGCGATCGCCATGGTGTTTGGGGCGCACGGGAACGCTGAATCCTTGCGCTCAGAGCCGGTGGTTTTCCGTGCTGATGATGCGGAGATCTCCTGCCGTGCGCTGCTGCCACAGTGTTTCAAGCGCGAGGACTGGGCAGCGCTTTGTCGCGATCAACCCGAGTTTCGAGACGGGCATCGTGAATCCTGTGATCAGGCCTTGGATGTGGATCACGACTGAACAACGATCAGACGCGGCGCCAGATCCTTCAGGGACGATGACGATTCACAGTCTTCTGGAGCGAATCGCGGTCGAGTTCCGTCACCACGAACACCTCCTGTGCCGTGGTGCCGCGGCGTGCGACGAGCTTGTATCCCCCTCTGATCGGAATGGAAACCCTCAGTTGGAGTGTTGGACTGCGGCCTTTCACGCGGCTGATCACAGCCGGAGTGATGGTTTGGATGGCTGATTCGCGCGCCAAGGCCTTCAACCAGGGAATCAATCCCTGGACATAGGTGCTGTGGGTGATCACAACCCGGCCCAAATCCGTACGAAATCGCTAGTTCTGATCGAAGTTAGCGGTCATGGCTATGTCATGGAGAGCGCCTCACCAAGGTGATGCTTCGATCCGTTGACGATCTACGCCTGGCCGTTGCCGGTCCGCTTGAGGATCGTTGTGGACCTCAGGCAAGAATGCTCACCGTTGAGCTGCATGGCAAGGAGGTACGAGGGCTTGCTATCTGCCCTGGAAGGGTCGTCCGTTACGTGCTGGATGCCCGCCAGCGACGGTTCCGGACCATCGACATGCTCCGGATCACAAAAGCGAATCGGAAACCGGCTGCATGAAGTGATGGATCAAGACTGTTCAGCAGCGTTCGATCGGAGCCATGGTGAGACCTTCGGAAGCAAGTTGCTGGTGATAGAGCTCAGCCTGTTCCAAAGGGCCGCACCACACCTCAGCTGAGCCCTGGCTGTCGACTTGATTGGCCAGTGCCCAGGCCTTCTCCTCGCTCATCCCCGGGATGATCCTTCTGAGGCAGTCAACGACATGTTGGAAGGTGTTGACGTCATCGTCGAGAACGATCACGCGGGCCTGCGGATAACGCTGCTCTGTCCTGGCTCTCTCCAGCAGCGTTGATGAACCAGGGCTGGAGCTGCTCATGACAGTTGCCGAAGCTGCGCTTTCAACGTCATGACCCTAGGTAAGATCTCAGCATTCCATAGGTCAAGTGCATGTTGTTCACCGTCGCCTGGGCTGCCTTGGCTGCAACCTTTAGTTTCTCGATCGCGATGGTCGTGTGGGGTCGTAATGGTGACGGCACCCTGAATTTCTGAGTTGACGTCATCTTCTGAAAGTCCCCGTTGATCGCCTCTCTTCAGCTGAATCAGTCACTTGCTCTGATCGCGGCGATCCTTCTTGTGTTTGTGTCCGTTTCAGTCGTCTATCTCTCCATTGTTGAGTGGCGTGATCGCCGCCGTAGGCAAATTTCAAAGCGTTGATCGTCTTGAAAGGGTTTTTGAGAACGGTGCTGGAACCGTTCCGCTCCTATCCGGTCACTGCTCTGCTCGTTTCGACGTTGACCGTCGTTCCTGGGGCGGTCGTGATCAGCTTGATCCGGTCTGATTCAACGGAGGGCCAAAGCTCTGTGCTTGTCGATGAGCCACTGATTCAAATCAGTGAGGAATTGTCGATGCTGCAGAGCTTCCGAATCGAATCCGAGGCGAAAATTCCGCCGTTGTGGATTGAACGCCTTGGTGAGCGGACAGCTGCTGATCTCTGGGCGCAACACGATGGGCAGCTCTGGTGGCAGGCTTGGCCGGAGGAGGGTGAACCCTGTCTCATCCTCAAAGAGGACATCCTTGAAGCGTCGTCTGCGGGAGATCTCGACCCCGAGAGTCTGAAGCCATCCGAGTCGGTTCGTCTCCATCGCGGCTTGATCTTGCTGTTCGCCGATGCCCTAAACCGTCAAAGCTTTGATCAACGGTTCCGTCCAGGGGGGGTCGTCTCGCCACCGATCGAGCAGCAGTGTTTCGATCAACTGAACATCACAACAGCAGTGCTGTGGAAACCCTCAGCTGTGGCTTCGATGGCGGGCGCCTTGACGCCTCTGCTGCAAAGTGCGTCCCACGGATGTGTGGCCATCGAGTTTCGCGGTCGTGAATTGCGTTGGATGGGAGTGGTGGCCTCCAGGTCTCTTCGTGAAGCCTCGAAACGTCTTGGTCATCCTGATCCGCGTCCTTTTTTAAGGGGGGGCTCTTCTCTGACAGCTGTTGAAACCAGCAATTCAGATCGGAAAAACCTTGAAGATCAAAGCCCTCTGCTCAGGCTTCAAAGCCATTCAACCCGGACTCTGCTTGGGGCTCTGCTCAACACTCCGTTGATCAGAGATGGACTCGAAAGCAACTACGGCTTGATTCCGAACCTCCGCAATCAGCTGCTCGCTGCCCCCCTCAACTTGCAGGTGCTTCAAAACCAGAAAGGTCCGTTTCAGGCGGCTGTTCAGCTTGATTTGGCACTGCCATCACCCAATCCAGAGGCCATCAGCAGCTTGAAGACTGTGAGCAACCGGTTGAACAACAGAGGACTTACGTCAAAACAGCGCCGGTTGCAGAGATCAAAGGGTGAGAATGACGGGGAGCAAATCCTTTGGTATGACAACAAAAAGAACACCAAGCGACTGCTTGGTGGATGGAGTTGGACCAACAGCGGTTCCACTGACCTTGGAATCATGTCGTTGCAGATGACGCTTGCCAGCCAACCCGATCTGAACCCGTCTCCGACATTTTTGACCGGAGCTGGACATCTCAAAGCCCGTGTCCGGCCTTCAAAACTCCAGGCTCTTGGTCTGATCCCCAAAACTTGGCCTGCGCCCGTACGCAGAGCACACACCCTCGAGTTCTCCGTGAAGCCACTGGAGGGATCTGCGACCAGCCACGACGAATGGCGCCTGATCGCCGGTTATTTGGAGCTTCCCTGAGTGGCTTCTGCCTGGCGTTGTTCGCGCTTCCGACGATCACTCGCCAAGGTTTCTTCCATCAGTTCCACGGCCTGTTCCAGCCGTTCACGACTGCTGAGATAGAGCGTGATGTCCTTTTCAAGCCGGGCAGCGGAGATATTCAGTCGTTCAGCAAGCCCTGTTGCGTCGTCTTTCAGATCTGAAGCCTGTGTGTTGCCGGCATCAGACTGCGAGGCTTCGAGCAGGCTGAACACACCGATCCCCATGAGCCGGGAGTAGTGGCTGTCATCGTCCAGCCGAAATTGGCTGAGCCATGCTTCCGAATCATCTTGATCTGAATGCTGTTTGGCTTCATCCAGCGTCGCCTGGGCCTGATTTCGAAGACTCTCAGCGTCGAAGCCGTTGCTGCTGCAGAGGGCGTCGAAGAGCGCAATGGTGTGGCTCTCTGGGCGATATCCCTGGGTGAACGCCTTGAAAACAGTGTGCAGGCCCACAGCGAACAGAGCGTTGGTTTTGAACTGCTTCTGGTGGCTGAGCAGATGGAGCTCCACCAACAGCTCATCGCTCATCCGTCGGTAGAGAGGGGAGATGACGTAAGGAAATTGCTGATGAAATGCGCGTTTGCTGTCAGCGATGGTCTGACGGTCGCCCAAGTCCTGTTCCGGAATGATTGACGACGACCATAGCGCCGAAGTTGTCGCCGTTAGGATTAGCCCATTCGAGTACTGGAAGATGATCCCGATCGTTATCGAGGAGTCCGGAAGGGGCGAGAGAGCCTTCGATATTTATTCACGTCTGCTGCGTGAACGGATCATTTTTCTGGGAGAGGCTGTCACAAGTGATTCAGCGAACAGAATTGTTGCCCAGATGCTCTTTCTTGAGGCAGAGGATCCTGAGAAAGATATCTATCTGTACATCAACTCCCCAGGTGGTTCCGTCTATGACGGCCTGGGGATTTTCGACACGATGCAACACATCAAGCCGGATGTTCACACAGTCTGCGTCGGGCTGGCAGCAAGTATGGGTGCCTTTTTGCTTTGCGCTGGCACCAAAGGCAAGAGAAGCAGCCTCCAACATTCCCGCATCATGATTCACCAACCCCTTGGAGGCGCTCGAGGGCAGGCCAGTGATATACGGATTCAGGCTGACGAGATTCTTTTCCTGAAAGACCGCCTCAATCAAGAGCTTGCCGGCCGCACAGGTCAACCGCTTGATCGTATTCAGCAGGATACAGATCGAGACTTTTTCATGTCTCCGTCTGAAGCTGTTCAGTACGGTTTGATTGATTTGGTGATTGACAAAAGACCAGTACATTCCGTCGCTTGAAATCAGGTCTTCCTTCAAAAACTTGTCCCGTTTGTGGCAGGCCTTTCCAGTGGAGAAAGGCCTGGAAGCGATGTTGGGATGAAGTGATTTATTGCTCTGAACGATGTCGAAGACGCAAAAATAAAAAAGCCCCTTGAGGGGCTTTTTTATTTTTGAGCGTTCTTCCTGGTTTTATTGGAAAAATTACATTCAACTGTAGTTGTCAATTAAACAAAAAATCCGGGGTTGCCCCCGGATTGCACAAATTGATTAAATGTTGGAATGT
>CAZJLQ010000047.1:0-8332 GCA_964546675.1 uncultured Synechococcus sp. | reverse complement strand
CGACCATCTCTCCAGATCAGAAGCCCAGGGCGTTCAGCACATCGTCTTCACTGAGTTGGGCGAGGGGGGTCTCACCACCCAAGGAGCGGATCTCAGGACGCTCCGGTAAGGCTGAGGATCTCGTGCCAAGGGCCACGAGGGGGGTTCCGTTGTAAACCGCCAGCAGTTGGGTCAGCGGACAGCTGCTCAGCACCACATCGGCGCAAGCGACGGCAGCAGCACGTTGCCGCAACGTCGGACCTGTCTCGCCCAACTGCACGCAACGCAGTCCGTCCAATCGGGACTGAACGGACCGCGGCAAAGACGCCCAGTGTTCCGCCGGCCAGTCTTCAGGGTTTCCATTGGGAGCGAGCAGCAGCAGGGGGCCGTTGCCGGGGGGATGGCTGGATCGGGCCTCGTCCAGATCGCCGGCTGGTAAGGAGAGCCTGAAGGCATCGGCGTTCAGATCAAGCCCAAGAGGTTTCAGCCAGCTGCCCAGACGTTGGGCTGACCAGCCCTTGGCGTCCTCAACGCATGCGGTGGCCGCAAAACCAGAACGGGCAACTCGAGTCGGGATCCGGCTCATCGCGAGCATCAGGTTCACCTGGGCTCCGTCCACGAAATTCAGACAAACCTCGAAATCAGGCTCACGAACGCATCCCAGCAGGTTGGCCCAGTCGGCCAGGGCAGGACTGGCGTCGAAATTGATCGGGATGCATTTCTCGGTGGAGGCCAACAGGTCCCACACCTGCTTGCAGCTTGGATCGCAAGCCACTTGAAGCTTGGCTCCCAGCTCGTGGCAGATGCCAGCCAGGGCCGGTAGCCGTTCAAGCTGGCGCTGAAGCGAACCCGGGCTGAGAGCAAGAACTCGCATCGAACCGCCGCATGACGCGTCTGAACTGATTTTATGGAGGGCGTTTCCGCCTGCTTGCGGCAGGAGTCGCTTGTGCATCTGTTGATTGCCGCTGCGGGCAGCGGGCGTCGAATGGGTGGGGATCGCAACAAGCTCCTGCTTCCGATCGCTGGCCGGCCCGTGATCGCCTGGACCCTTGAGGCGGCTCTCGCTGCGGACCGGATCCAATGGATTGGTCTTGTGGGTCAGGAGATCGATCGCGAGGACATCCTTGGCCTTGTGCCCACCACGGCAAAACCGGTGCAGTGGATCCAGGGAGGCAGCACCCGTCAGGAATCAGTGCAGCGTGGTCTGGCTGCTTTACCCAGGGATGCTGAGCATGTCCTGATTCATGACGGCGCTCGCTGTCTTGCGGAACCGTCCCTGTTCGACCGCTGTGCGGATGCGGTGGCCCAGGGTGAAGCCCTGATCGCTGCAACTGCAGTCACAGACACGATCAAGCGCGTTGATGCTGCGGGGATCATCACCGCTACTCCGGACCGGTCCGAGCTCTGGGCTGCACAGACGCCACAGGGGTTTCAGGTTGAACAGCTTCGGCGAGGTCATGTTGAAGCCCAGGATCAGGGCTGGAGCGTCACCGACGATGCCTCCCTTTATGAGCGTCTTGGTTGGCCTGTGAAGGTGTTGGATGCGGGCCCTTCCAACATCAAGGTGACCACTCCCTTTGATCTGGTTGTTGCGGAGGCGGTTCTCGCTCTCAGGTCACCAGGCTGAGTTCGCCCCGATCACCATCCAACCGGGCCAGTCGTCCTAGTGGAAGAGCCGCATTTCCCGCGCGATGACCGACGGGAAGTTCGAACACCCTTGGAATGCCGAGGTCGTTGGTTCGTTCGCGAATCACCGACTCGGTGTCGAAACCTGATGCGTCTGGATCATCTGCATCGCCGCATCCCTCGAAGTTGCCGAAACCAATGCCTCCCAGTTTTTGCAGCTCCCCGCAGAGACGCCAGTGGGTCAGCATCCGATCCAGGCGATAAGGCGCTTCCCCCACGTCCTCGAGGATGAGAATGGCCCCACGCAGATCGGGCAGATGGGGCGATCCCAGCAAGTGGGTGGCCACCGTCAGATTGGCAACGAGAAGGGGTCCTGTGGCCATGCCTCCCCCTTGGCCCTCTCCGTCAAGACTTTCAAGCGGATTGCCGAAGAGGAGGTCCCGCAACCGCTCCTGACTCCAGGACGGCTCCTTGGAAAGGGTGGTGAGCATCGGCCCGTGCACGCTGCCGTCAAAACCTGCTCTGAGTCGTGCCCAGAGCAGGGCGGTCACATCCGAAAATCCAAGCAACCAGCCGGGCTGCCATCGCACCGCTCCCTCGAGGAGTCGTGCCGCTCCCCAACCTCCCCGGGCGCAGGCCAGCAACGGTGCTGAAGTCTCAAGGTCGTTGCGGCGTTGATCATCCGTCCCGGCGAGATAACCCCAGTGACGATCAATGCCATGGGCCGGAAGACATTCGAGTCCCCAGCTCTTCAGGATCACTAGACCCTCCTGCAGTCGTTCCGGGTTGGCGAGAGCTGAACTCGCTGCGACTGGCGCCACGGCATCCCCCTTCTGCAGAGGACGCGCCATGGGATGTGACGGCATCACAGCCCCCTGCTGAGCATCAGACCGAACAGCATCAGTGCACCGATCTGGACTTGGCGGCTGAAATGCAGGCCGAAGGCCGCCATCGACGCCTGGGAGTGGCGGATTGGGTTGCAGCTGGTCTGCATCAGAACCGAAGCCAGCAGCCAGAACGGCCAGAACATCGGGCCGATCGATGCCGTCCATGCGGCAGAGGTCAACAAAATGGAAACCAGCAGGTAGCAAACCTGCACGGTTGGAACCACTGCCGCGCCCAGCGTCAGAGCACTGCTGCGCAACCCAAGCGAGGCGTCGTCCCTGCGGTCAGCCATGGCGTAGACGGTGTCGAAGCCAAAGGTCCACAACAACGTGGCCAGCCAGCAGCACACCAACGGCGTGGTGGCGGTCAGAGTCCCTTCTGAAGCAGCCCAGGGAATCAGAACGGCAAATCCCCAGCAGACTGCCAGCACCGCCTGAGGAAAAGGGAACCAACGTTTGGCGGAGGGATAAAGCAGGATTGGAGGAAGTGCGGTGCTGGCCAGAAGCAAACAGATCACTAGACGATCAGCGGGGAGGCTGATCACCACCAGCAAACTGCCGAGCAAAAATCCGATCAAGAGCATCACGGCCGTACTCACCCGGATTGATCCACGGGCCAGAGGTCTGCCTTGGGTGCGTTCCACCTGACGGTCGATCCGGCGGTCCCAGAGGTCATTCGCGATGCAGCCAGCTCCACTGACGGCGACACCGCCAAGAACGATCTGCAGCAACAACGTCCACGCCGGGGGTGCGGATGGCGCCAGCCACAGTGCCCATCCCGCCGGGATGAGAAGGATCAGGCGTCCTGTCGGCTTGTTCCAGCGCAACAGGGCAATCCAAGGCTGAGCGGAGATGGTCCGGGTGGTTGGTGTCACGACGGCTCAGGTTTGAAGAACCCTAGTCATCGTCTGGACTTTGCGGATGCAGATGGCAGAGTGGTCGTCCTCGGTATCGAACAGCCGATGCTGAATGTTGAGTCCGCTGCACAGGCATCGAAGCAGGCAAAGGCCATGGCGGATTCTTCGTTGGCCCTCGCCGATGGAGCACAGCTGCGCCGGATCGCTGCGATCGATATCGGAACGAATTCAACCCACCTGCTGGTGGCAACCGTTAATACGACCCTCAAGACGTTTCGGATTGATCAGGCGGAGAAGTCCACCACCCGCCTGGGCGAGCGGGATCCGGAGACCGGTGAGCTCAGTCAAGCAGCGATGCAACGGGGTTATGAGACGTTGCGGCGCTTCATGGATCTCGCCGCCAGCCATCAGGTTGAGCAGGTCGTGACAGCGGCGACCAGTGCGGTCCGTGAGGCTCCGAACGGTCGGGAGTACCTGCAAAGGCTCAAGGACGATCTTGGAATTGAGGTGGATCTGGTCAGCGGTCCGGAGGAAGCACGGTTGATTTATCTGGGTGTGCTGTCCGGAATGTCCTTTGGGGATCGTCCCCACCTGCTTCTTGACATCGGTGGCGGTTCAACCGAGCTGATCCTTGCTGACGGTCGCGACGCCAGGGCGCTTACCAGCACGCGCGTCGGAGCGGTGCGTCTGCAGCGCGATTTCGTCAAAGATGATCCGATCCCCCCTCAGAGACGAGCTTTTCTCAAAGCGTTCATTCAGGGGTCATTGGAACCCGCTGTCGACAAAGTGCATCGGCGGATCAAGCCTGGTGAAACCCCGGTGCTGGTCGCCACCAGTGGCACGGCGATGGCCATTGGTGCCTTGGCAGCCAGTGAGGAGGAGCGGCCGCCGATGCGAATGCACGGTTATCGAATCTCACGGCAGCGTCTTGATCGTGTCGTTGAAAAGTTGGTCGGGATGACCCCTGAACAACGTCGCCAACTCGGAGCGATCAACGACAGGCGTGCCGAAATTATTGTTCCAGGCGCTTTGATCCTCCAGACCACCATGCAGATGCTTGGGGTCGATGAACTGGTGCTCAGCGAGCGGGCGCTTCGTGAGGGGTTGATCGTCGACTGGATGCTGCGCCATGGCTTCCTGGAGGATCGTTTCAGTTTCCAGAGCAGCATTCGTCAGCGCACCGTGATCCACCAAGTGCAGCGGTTCGCCGTCAATCAGCGACGGGCTGAACGCGTGGCGACACACGCCCTGACCCTGTACGACAACACCTATGGAGTGATGCACCACGACACGGGTGCGGGACGTGATCTTCTCTGGGCCGCGGCCATGCTCCATGCCTGTGGCCAGCACATCAATCTGAGTGCCTACCACAAGCATTCCTGGTATCTCATCAGGCATGGGGAACTGCTGGGATATTCGGAAGCGGAGCATTTAATGGTTGCCGCTATTGCTCGGTATCACCGCCGCAGCTTGCCCAAGAAGCGTCATGAGTCCTGGCAGGCGATTGGTACGAGGGAGCACCGACGCCTGGTGGGGGAGATGGCGCTTCTGCTGCGGTTGTCTGCAGCGATCGATCGTCGACCTGAACCGGTTGTGTCACATCTGGCGGTGAAGGCGTCCCCGGGAAAACTTCAGCTTGAGCTCATCCCTGAACGCCTTAATCAGAATCTGAGTCTTGAGCAGTGGAGTCTGGAAAGCTGCAGAGACGTCGTTCGTGATGCTTCAGGGGTGAAACTGATCGTCACTGTTCAGGGATGAGCTGACGCCAGCCCACTTCATGGATGGCTCCAATGGATCGAGGTTGCTCGTCTGAGACATTCACCACGACCAGATCAGGCCTGCCGGCAAGAATTTCAACGGAGGCTGGCTCATCAATGGTGATCGGCTGGTCGAGAGTGCCTTGGAATTCGATCGTGCCCTCCCTGCGCAGAGCGATCCAACTGGGTTCCGTGCTGCTGATCTGAACTGTCAGTTCCTTCAGTGGTATCGGAGCCGATTGGCTGGGAGTTGATTCAGTGAGCGTTGATTCAGTGGGAGTCGATGGGGTTGGCTCTGAAGCGATTGCCGTGGTGGTCGGGGCAGGTTCATTCACCCGTTGCAGGTTCTGACCGGCCTGCATTTGCCAAATCAATAAGCCGGCCCCACCAGACAGCATCAAACCCGGCAGAACCCAGCGCTTTGAGGATGGTCGGGTCTTGTTCAGACGCTTGTTCCTGGCTGGCTTTTGAGATGGAGAGACGGCCTGGAGCTGTGCAGCTGGCAGGTGCTGCTGCATCGTCCCAAGCTGTTCCACCATGGAATCAGCATCGAGCCGGAGATGGGAGGCGAGACGTCGCACCATGGCGCGAACGAACACCGGTTCAGGCAATTGGTCGCGGCGAGCGGATTCGAGCGCCCTCAGCTGCTCAACACCCATGTGAAGCGATGAGGCAAGGACGTCAGCACTCAATCCATTGCTCTCACGTGCATCCCGAATCTGTTGCCCAACGTGGGCGAGGCCATCACCTGTTTCAACAGACTGTTGAGATTTCAGTTGTTTGTCCTTGGCAGCCATCGACAAGGAAAGCTGTTCAAACCTTGATAGAAAATACCGGGTTTTTGGTAATTTGACTGAATCGAATGTTTCGCTGGCTCGTTTGTAACCAGCCAGATGAGGAAGTGTTTGTTCCGATGGGCGATACTGGATTCGAACCAGTGACCCCTTCCGTGTGAAGGAAGTGCGCTACCACTGTGCTAATCGCCCGCACAGATCGACTCTAAACCACAGCATCTCAGCTCCTTGGCCGAAACAGATGGTCGTGCTCGGGAGAATAAAGCTTTGATCGTTGCTCAGCTTGCGTGAGAGCTGGGCTCACGATGTACAACGTTGTACGGATCAGATTTCTTTCCAGGCTCGTCTGAGCCATCGCATGAAGTGGCACGATTGAAATCCATTCATCGGGCCAGCTGACCCGATGGGCGATCGCGACAGGAGTCTCCGGTGGGTAGGACTGGAGCAATGTCTCTTGCACGTCCTGGACATGTCTGGCACTCAAATAGAGGCAGAGACTTGAACGGAGAGCAGCAAGGCGATCAAGTTCCTCCGTTTCAGGAATGCCTGTGCGCCCACCGGCGCGACTCAGCACAATCGTTTGGACCAACCCGGGAATGGTGAGTTCCCTGTTGAGGGTTGCTGCCGCTGCTTGATAGGCACTGATTCCTGGGATCACTTCCACAGGAAGATCAGCATCGTTGAGAGCGCAGATCTGTTCATTGATTGCGCTGTACAGCGCTGTATCACCATCGTGCAGCCGCACGACCCGTTTCCCTTGTCGATGGCCGTTGATCAGATGAGGAACCACCTGCTCAAGGGTGAGCGTGCTGGTTCGGATGCGCTCACAGTGTTCCGGAGCGAGATCAAGAATTCCGGGGCACACCAGGGAGTCAGTCCAGACGAGAAGATCGGCCTGTTTGAGTCGTTCGGCGGCACGGAGTGTGAGCAGATCAGGCGCGCCAGGACCTGCCCCAACGAAGGAAATTGGAAAACTCAACGAATTTGCGCAGGATCAGGTAAGTCTTGTCGTTTGCCGTAAAGCCACGCCAGGCCAGCGATGCCGGCTAACGCCAGCATGGCGCTCATGAGCTGGGCGATTCTCAGGCCCCCTTCACAGGCTGGTGGCAGGGAACCAATACAGAGAGGATCAATCCTCAAACCTTCGATCCATACCCGTCCGAGGCTGTAGCCGATCAGGTAAATGCAACTGATCGCGCCAGAAGGAAGTGAAATGGCCCCCTTCGTCCCACGACGAAACACGAACAAGAGAACGAGAAACAGAACAAAATTCCAGATTGATTCGTAGAGAAAAGTGGGATGGAAAAATTGTGAATCGGCGTAGACGTTTGGCCGGTCTTGATAAGGGATAAAAAGCTTCCAGGGAAGATCGGTGGGCACCCCGAAAGCCTCTGAATTGAAGAAGTTTCCCCAGCGGCCGATCGCTTGGCCCAAGGCGACCGATGGGACGAGAACATCAAGCACATCCCAAAAGGGTTGACGTCTCCAGCGGCAGAACAGGATCAGAATCAGTGTTCCTGCGATCAACGCGCCATGAATGGCAATTCCACCTTCCCAAATTAAAAAAGCTCTGGGGATTGGAACTTTCAACCAGAACAGATTGAGTTGAGACCAAAAATTGGCCCCTGAGTAGTTGTGCCACTCAAAGGCCACGTAATACACACGAGCCCCGATCACAGCTGCAAGGACGAGCAGCGGCAAGAGATCGCTGATGAGTCCGGTTTCAAGATTCCTTGAGCGTGCAAGACGACTGGACAGAACGAGCCCAATCAGGACTGCTGCTGCAATCAACAGTCCGTACCAGCGGATCGTGAAAGGGCCCAGAGCGAGAAGCTCCGGACCCGGCGAAGTGAACATCCGGTCAGAAACCCTCTGCAGCCTGGACTTTCTCGACTTGCTTTTTCTTTAGAACAAGCATGATCTGAGCAATGGCCACAGCAGAGAAGAACGCAAGCAGACCGTAGATCCGAACAGGATTCTGGAGAACAACCTCTGCATCCACCTGACCGAAACCGCCAACGTTCGGATCATCGGTCAACGGAGCGCCTGCTTCAACGCTGTCCCCTGCCTTAACCAGCAGTGCTGGGCCCACAGGAACTGTCTCGGTGGCGGTCTCGCCGTCGCTGGTGTTGATCGTGATCACGCTTGCGCCATTCTCACCATCGTCAATGGAGCTGATCGTTCCGCTTGCAGGAGCGGTGAAGATGGTGTTGTTCGATTTCTCTCCGGTGGGGTACACCTGACCGCGGCCACGATTTCCACCGACATGAATTTGATATTTGCCGAAATGGATGTTGCTGTCTTTGTTGGGATCAGGTGAAAGCACGGGGAAAACGATCTCCTGATGCTGATCGCCGGGGATCGGCCCCACAAGGAGAATGTTGGGCTGGTCATCGCTGTACTGGCTGAAGAAAACGCCTTCGGTTTCCTCCTTG
>CAZJLQ010000046.1:0-8366 GCA_964546675.1 uncultured Synechococcus sp. | reverse complement strand
CTGGGTGCCAAGGGCGAGGCACTGTTCCTTGCGGGCGAAATACATGATGTTTTCGCCGGAATTCATCATTGCGGCGCCGCCTGTTGGCAGCTCAAAAGCCTGAGCTGACTTGCTGGTCCAAGTAATGGCGTATTTCTCTTCGGTCTCAGCGGAATTCAGCAAACCACCGGTGCTGCCGATGTACTGAGGAAGCTGACCGCTCAACGCCGATGCTGTCATGGCTGCAGGACTCCAGACGGGCCGTTACGGCTGGAAAGTAGCACCGTGACGTGGCCTTGTTTCACCTCCTCGTCACATCCGTCACACCCCTTCATTCTGGTTCGGAGGCCAGTGGGAAAAACACGGTGAGATTGCGATCCCGCCGCTGCCGGTAACGGCCGCCGAGGCTTGCCAGCAGTTGACGCGTCGCCTGCTGGCTGAGCTGGAGACTGCCGGTGGTTGGATCCCAGCTGAGAACGGTTCCAACCTGGGCGTTTCGCTGCTGTTCTTCCTGCTCCTCATCGGCCTCAGCGATGACCTGCCCCGGAAGTTTGACCAGGATCTGAAGCTTCAGCCTTGCTCCTGCCGCCCGCAGCAGCAGCAGCAGCCGACTGCCGGTGGGTAGGCCGCGGCAGGCACGATCAATCAGCCCCCCCAGCATCGGCTCCAGCCGGCGGGCGTCACTGAGCACCTGGGGCAGAGGCGTCTCCAGGTCCAGATCCAGCACGATTCCACGACGTTCCAGCTGTTCGGTCCACCCCGTGGCAAGGGACCGGAGAATCTGTTCGAGATCGGTGCGCGCCAGGCTGGCCTCACCCGGCTCACGCTGCAGTTCTGCCGCATGGAAGATCAGCCCAAAGCGATCGATCTGCTCGCTGCATTCCACATCGATTTGCTTTAAGCGTTTCATCACCACGGCGGGCAGGTCTTTGCGACGAATCAACGATCTGATCAAGGTCCGAATCGTGGCAAGGGGAGTTCGGACTTCATGGGTGAGAGCCTCCAGTAGCCCGAGTTCATCGCGAGCGGGAGCGCTGCTTTTGGGTGGTCCCGCCGTGGTTTGAAATGTGAGGCTTGGAGCCATGGTTGTCAGTTTTTCTGCCAGACGGGGCCAGAAGCGCTGTGGAAGGCTCGAATCGGTGTGGAGCGGCCCAAGCTGTTGCAACTCCTCCTGCAGTTGCGTAGCGAGGTCTGGATGGTGTTGCTGCAGGTCACGCCCGATCAGGGCCAGAACATCGCCCAGCGTGGTCGGGTCACACCGCATCAGCAGTTGCCGTTGCCCATCGCGGCCCTGGAGGCCGATGACCAGCTGAATGGATGGCGTGATCACGATCAGGAAAGGATCCTGGCTGTCCTCCGGGTCGAGAACCAGTCGGCGGTAACGCGCCTCGTTGCAGAGCGTGGCGTCATGGCTGCCGGTTCCTGGCAATGCGACGGCCGCTGGGGCCAGCCGTTCAAGATCTTCCGGCGCCCAGATCCACCCCTGCAAGCTGTCGAGAAGTTGGGGCTCATACAGAGCTGGTAAGGGCGCAGCGAGCCACAGACCAGGCTCACCTGGGCTGAGCACATCCTGTTGCAGGGTTTCCAGCGCGGCCCACCACATCCGCCTTACCCCCGCTTCATCGCATTGGCCTGAGGGCATTCCTTCCGCCAGCCGTTGACGCAGTTGATCGAAACGGAAGCGTGTCCCGCTCACCGTCGTCCCGTGATCAGGCTGCGGCTCTGACGCACCACGGAGAGACAGAGCCCCAAGGAGATGAAGTTCACGATCATGGCCGAGCGTCCGTAGCTCAGAAACGGGAGTGGGATCCCCGTGACGGGGCCGAGCCCGATCGTCATGAAGATGTTCACCACCACCTGGAACATCACCATGGTGCCGATTCCGATCACCACCAGCGCTTCGAAGTCACTGCGCGCATTCCTGGCGACCTGAAGCAACCGGCCCATCAGCAGGGCAAAACAGATCACAACGAACAGGCAGCCAATGAAGCCTGTTTCCTCTCCCAGGGCACTGAAGATGAAATCGGTGTGCTGCTCGGGGATGAAGCGGAGCTTGGTGAGTTGTCCCTGCAGAAGCCCTGTGCCAAACAAGCCCCCTGACCCGATTCCGACTGTGCTCTGGAGCAGGTGATAACCACCACCGAGGGGGTCTTGGGAGGGATCCAGAAAAAGGACGAGCCGATCGCGCTGGTAATCCTTGAGGCCATGCAGCCACAGCCATGGGGTGACCAGGGCCATCCCTCCATGCACCAGGAGTGTGATGAAGGCTGCCAGGCGCTTCCACGGCAGAGATCGGTAGGCGAGGAAGGCCATCAATGGGATCCAGGCGGCCATGGCCCAGGGAAGAAGGCCTGAGAACAGCGCTGTCAGCAGAGGCGACAGCAACAGGACGACCCACTCGATCGGCATCCCTGACCAATAGAGCATGGTCAGTAGAAGAGCTCCGAAGACCAGAGAGGTCCCAAGATCCGGTTGGATGAAGACGAGGAGCCAGGGAATCGAGATCACTCCGAGTGGCCGCACGAGATCGACGGGACGCTCAGCCGGGTGGCGTGACAACACCGCAGCCACCAGCAGGATGGCCGCGATTTTTGCGAACTCGGATGGCTGCACATGCACTCCGCCGATGCTGATCCACCGCTGAGCACCAAGGGCCGTTGTGCCAATTAGTCGCACGGCGATGAGACTGACCACGGTTAGTCCATAAACAGGGATCAGCAGAGGCCGCAGTCTGGTGAGCGGGATGCGTTGAAGAACCAGAGCGATGGCCAGGCCGACCACTCCGGTGAGCCAGTGCATCGCGCCGAAACCGGTGCGTTGCCAAAAGGTTTGGAGATCTCCGTTCTGCAGATACGACAGCAGATTGGTATCGGCCTGACGTTCGGTACTCACAACAAGGACGCCCGACAGGGCGACCAATGCGATCGGAACCCCCCAGAGCACCCACTCGCGGGTCTGTCTGCGGCGGCCACGACTGGCAAACATGATCAGGGTGTCTTGGCGATCGTCTTGCTGAGGGTCCCAGCCAGGTTGCTGAATTCTTTGGCGCTCACCGAATCACGACGACTGATCACAATCGGGCATCCGCTATCTCCTCCTTCCTGCACCGGCATCTCCATCGGAATCTGGGCGAGCAGAGGAACCTCATAATCCTCGGCCAGCCGCGCGCCACCGCCGCTGCCGAAAAGCGCATAACGACGATCGGGTAGGTCCGGAGGGATGAAGGCGCTCATGTTTTCCACGACTCCGAGAACGGGGATTCCCATCTGGCGGAACATCGCCAACCCGCGTCTGGCGTCCTGCAGGGAAACCTGCTGAGGTGTCGTCACGATGACAACGCCCGCCATGGGAACGGCCTGAGCCAGGGAAAGCTGGGCATCACCGGTGCCGGGAGGGAGATCCACCACAAGCACATCCCGTGCACCCCACTCAGCTTGGTACAGGAACTGCCGAATGATGCCGTTCAGCATCGGGCCCCGCCAGATCACCGGCTGATGCTCGTCGATCAGCAGTCCCATCGACACCATCCCGATGCCGCAGGTCTCGATCGGAACGATCTGCTGTTGGTCACCACTGCCGCGCACCTCTGGCGTCTGATCCGCCACGCCGAGCATGGTGGGGGCATTCGGCCCGTAGATGTCGGCATCGAGCAGTCCAACCCGCAGGCCCTGCTGGGCCATGGCACAGGCCAGATTCACGGCCACGGTGCTCTTCCCAACCCCTCCTTTCCCACTGCTGACAGCAATGACGTGCTGGACCCCCGCAATCGCCTGGCGTTCAGCGGGCTGACCGTGGCCAGCCTGACCGATCCCCCCTTGACTGGCGGGTTGGCCCAGTTCGATCTGGATGTCGTCGATGCTGTCCAGCTGAATCAGTCGATCCCGCGCTTCCGTCGCGATGCGGTCGCGCTGACTCTGCGCAAAGCCAGGCAGGGACAGGCGAAAAACCACCCGCGGCGGTATGACGCGAACCTGATCAATCCAGCCCAGCTCCAGGACATTGCGTCCACTGCCGCTGTCCTTGACCTGTTCAAGGCAGCTGAGCGCTTGCTCCTCCGTGATCATGTCAAGGGCTGATGCGAGCCGGATCCTAGAGGTGGCCTCCCGTGACAGTCCCTGACGGGATCTTGTCTCGGTCTCACCTGACCTGTTTAGGTTCACAGATCATCGTCTGCAGCTCCATGGTTCGCACCCTGCTTCAACAGGTTCTTGGTCGCTCCGGGAAGCAGGCGGCCAAAGCTGCTCAGGCCCCCCTCGAATTACCCCCCAGCGGATCTCGCGAACGGGCACGGTCGATGGTGATGGGGTTGCAGGATGAGATCTGTTCAGGCCTGGAAGCCCTTGATGGGCAAGGGCGTTTCGCCGAGGAGAGTTGGGAACGTCCCGAGGGTGGTGGTGGCCGCTCGCGTGTCATGCGCGAGGGGCGCGTTTTTGAACAAGGAGGTGTGAATTTCTCGGAGGTGCAGGGCGAGGAACTTCCCCCCTCGATTCTCAAGCAGCGGCCAGAAGCCAAGGGGCATCCCTGGTTCGCAACCGGTACCTCGATGGTCTTGCATCCCCGGAATCCCTACATCCCAACGGTCCACCTCAATTACCGCTACTTCGAGGCAGGGCCGGTTTGGTGGTTTGGAGGGGGGGCAGATCTAACGCCCTATTACCCGTTTCTTGAGGATGCACGGCACTTTCATCGAACCCACCAAGCTGCCTGTGACTCCGTTCATCCGGATCTCCACAAGGTGTTCAAGCCCTGGTGCGATGAGTACTTCTATCTGAAGCATCGCGATGAAACCCGTGGCGTTGGAGGGATTTTCTACGACTATCAGGATTCCAATGGCGTCCTGTACAAGGGGCAGGATCCGAAGGGTGTGGCGGCCCAGACCTCCACGCAATTGGGGGCCAGACCCCTCGGCTGGGAACAGTTGTTTGCACTCGGCCAGGCGAATGGACGAGCGTTTTTACCGGCCTATGCGCCCATCGTCGAGAAGCGGCATCCGATCAGCTACGGCGACCGCGAACGCGATTTCCAGCTGTATCGCCGCGGTCGTTATGTCGAGTTCAATCTTGTTTGGGACCGGGGAACGATCTTCGGATTGCAGACCAATGGCCGCACGGAATCGATCCTGATGTCGTTGCCTCCGCTCGTGCGCTGGGAATACGGCTACAAAGCTGAGCCTGGATCACGGGAAGAACTGCTGACTGAACTGTTCACCAAACCTCAGGACTGGCTGAGTGATGCATCGCTAGAGGACCGTTGTCGTCCGCACAACGCGATCAACTGACTGACGCCTTGCGTTGACCGGCATGGGCCTGCGTTGTTTCCTACGCAGGCTTGACCCCTCGTTCCAGGGCATTGACGACCCGTTCGGCGAGGCAGGCCACGGTGGACTCGCTTGCGACGGGATCGCGGAGCCGTTCCTCAAGTTCGCCTTGGAGCATGCCGATCTCCAGAATGCCGATCCCGCGGCGTGGTCCACCAAGGCCACCGCGAAAGTTGCGTGGGAAGCGTCCGAAGGCCTGGGCCAGGCTTTCATCCACCCGGTTCAGGCGACGGTTGATCGCTGGGATCAAACCTGATCCGAAGCCATAGGGGCTGTAGGCATCGAAATGGATTTCCAGCACGTACTCTCCGCGTTCGGAGCGGCGCTTGGCCTGAGACCAGTTGGTGCGTGGATCGTTGTGGTTTCGGATCGTCAGGGCTGGCGGGGTGTAGGCGGTGATGTTCAGCCCGCGTTCCACTCCGAGGCGAACCACTTCCTGTTGCACCTTGAAGTTCCAGAAGAGCTCATCCCGCATGCGTGCGTCCATCGGCTTTTCGTTGCGCACGTCAACGGCGTAACCCGGTGTCCCCGATCCGTCCATGTTCTGTGAATCGGCATGGCCGGCCATCACCACGATCGGCAGGTCTGTAGAGACGGGATCGAGCCCTTTCCAGTTCCCGGGAAGCCTGGTCCTGGGCCCCATCAGCGGGTCAGGATTCCGGATGGCAGGGCAGGACTTCGGTTGCGGCTTCGGTGCCGGTGGTTCAACGGGGATTAGCCAATTTCTCCCGGCCAGGGTTTGGTTAAGAGGGGGTTCGGCGGCATTGGCCAGGACAAGAGCCAGCAGGGATAACAGACCGATTGATGCCGGAACAGTGAATCGGCGACGGCACATCCAATCCGGCAGGGGCATGGGTGTTCAGATTGGTGAGGTGAGCAGTGAGCCGTTGCTGGCCAGCTGAAGTGACTGGCCCAGATCGAGTTCAATGGCGATCAGTTCATCCCTATGGGCGCGAAGACGAAGTGAGCTGCCTTCGGAAGGATCGGTTTCCAAAAGTTGAAGTTCCAGTTCCTCGCTGCGGGTAGCGCGCTGGGTGTAGAACCAACCGGCTATGGGTCCGAGGCTGACCATGAGAAGCGGCCACCAATGCAGTTCCGGCATCAGCTGACGCAGAACCAGCCCGAAACAGCTCCCCCCGATTGCGGCTAGCAAAGAAAGCAGGACGGCCAGGGGGCGGCTTGCCGAGACCTGGCCCCTGAACCGCAGCACTTGTCTGTCGGCATCGCCGCCCTGGCGTGTCCAGCCCCGAGCCTGGAGCCATTGGGTCAATCCCTCGAGAACCTCCAACGGCGGACGAGGGGAATGGACGTCCACAACCGTGGTGCGGTCTTTGCTGGCGGCTCTGAGGAAGAACATCAGGCCGATGGCCAGCAAGACCGTCAGCAGCAAGGTGGACTGGAAGCCCGCAGGCATGAGCTCAAACATGCGCTGGCAGAACCTATCGAAGTCCCGGGGTGTTGTCGTCGCTTAGGACATGACCAAGCGATGGGAATTCAGCCAGCTGTGCCATGGCGTCATCAGACGCTCGGCTTCCTGACGGGCGGTCGGAAGCAGGTGAAGCATCCGACGGGGCCGGCCGCGACTGGGGCATCGCTGGGTGTAAGTGGTGATCGACCCCTGCTCCTCCAGAAAATCGAGGGCCTGTTGCAGCACCGTTTCCGAAAGGCGCAGCTGCGGCTCCTCTCGCATCAGCTTCTGAAGAAGGCCGGAAGGGTAATTGTCATCCTTGAGCAGGCACTCAAGGACCCAGCACACGGCCAGTTCCAAGTCCAGAAACTGTGGTGGCGGCTGGCGAAAGTACTGTTCGATGTCGGCAAGACATGTGCGCGAGGGCTTTCGTCGGGAGAACACAGCGGCGGTGACGCTGTCTCCATAAAAAGCGATCTCATTTTGAGATTCAAGAGGGAATATTGATTCGGGTGTGCTCCTGAGGTTCACACTGGCGTTGCTGTCCTGTTTCCCGTCGTCCCTCTTCATGGCTGAATCGCCCTCATCCCCCCGCGAATTCGCTGTTTTTGATGGTGATCTGGATGGCGCATGGGTGGAGCGCTACCTCGGAATGCCCGCCTTGGCTGTGGACACCGAGGCGATGGGCCTTGTGCATGGTCGTGATCGTTTATGTCTCGTTCAGATCGCTGATGCGGAGGATCGAGTCGCCTGTGTGCGCATCGGCCTCGGTCAGACTGAAGCTCCTGGGCTGAAGCGTCTGTTTGAAGCGGATCAAGTGGAGAAGGTGTTCCACTACGCCCGCTTTGATGTTGCTGCTCTGGCGAGTGGACTGGCGATCCAGGTTCGCCCCGTGTTCTGCACCAAGGTCGGCAGCCGATTGGCCCGCACTTACACGCCACGCCATGGTCTGAAGGACCTGGTGATGGAGCTGGTCGGCGTGGAACTTGATAAGGGTGCCCAGAGTAGTGATTGGGGGCGTGTTGAAGAGCTGTCTGACACGCAGCTGGCCTACGCCGCCAATGATGTTCGCTACCTGCTTCCAGCCCGGCGACGGTTGGAGCAGATGCTCCGGCGCGAAGGACGCTGGGATCTTGCAGAGCGTTGCTTCCGTTGCATCCCTGTGATGGCCGAACTTGATCGTCTGCGCTTTACGCAAACGTTCGAGCACTGATCTCAAAGATGGATTAACGCTTGTTCAGTCCTCGAGAAGGAAGTTCCCGTCGCCTTCTGTGTTGCTCAGCAGTTCATCGAGGCGTCCACTGGTGTCGGAGTCCCGTCTGGCTTCATCCAGCATCTGCTGGGCGAGTTCTCGGCGTCTGATCGGATCCCTGGTCCCTTCTTTGGCAGCGGTTTGATCCACGCGACGACGTGCACTGGCCAGGCTGATGCCCAGCAGGCTGGCCAGTTCGGCGCAGATTTTCACGTAGGCGTGATCCTGGATCGCGGCCATTCGAATTGATTTGTTCTGGGCTCAAGGATCAGTATCCGCTCCCACGCAGTCGATCCAGGACCAGACGGGCCAATCGATCACTTCCACCCGCCGGGCCCATTCGAGCTTTTCCGAGTTGTCCAAGGCGATCCCGCAGCTGGGGGTTCTCCAGGAGGTCCAACAATTTTTGG
>CAZJLQ010000045.1:0-8385 GCA_964546675.1 uncultured Synechococcus sp. | reverse complement strand
GAAAGACAAAGGCTGCAAGCTGAGCCACTGAGGACACGGACATCACTCCAACAACACAGAGAAGAAGGGAAAACCTTCCCATCAAGACCAAACTGAAGCATAACGTTCAACGGTCCATTGATTATTAGATTCATTTCACAACTGCAATATCACGATCAAAAAATCTATCGACAAATTTTAAACTTCAATGGAAACCAAAACCGAGGTAATGCATCAATTTAAACCACAAAAATGCATGACGTTCTGAACAGCTAACCTTGCGATCCGAGCTGTTCCAATTGCTGGCGACGATTGTCGCGATAGCGTTCAGGAACGTGTCGTCCCCACAGACCCTCCCAATAAAAAAAGATCACGCCATGACCACGCTCCCGTGAAAGGCGAACCTTCTCCCTGAGAACCGGCATCGGCGTCGTGCGTTTACCAAAACCGGCCAGGATTCCAATCTGTGTGGGGATCCGCCATTCACGCGCTTTGCGCAGAGCAGGTTGGTCAAGATCGCGAGCAAAGCCTTTCACTGAATAGGCATAGTTTTGAACCACAAGCTCATCAATCAACTCACCCATCGCCCATAGCTCCCAATCCTGCAACCACAGGTTGTAGGCCTGACGGAACGGACCCGGTGACAAACTAATGCGCACGGGAAGCTGTTCCGCTGCCAAGGCAGTGCGTAATTCGCGCAAGAGACTTGTTAATTGCTTGCGTCGCCAGGTCATCCAATTGCGATCGGTGTGATTCTTTGGCGGCGGTGTCCCGAACTGTTGCCGATAAATTTGTTGTGTATAGGTGTCATAACCAAATTTCACAGGCCAAGCGAAGTGATCATCAAGCTGCAGTCCATACATCGGACATCGCTTGAGGGTTTCGACAACCAAACCGATAAACCGTTTGCGCACGGCGGGATGGGCAGGATTAAGCCAAGCCATGCGATGGTTCCCATGCATCGTCATCCAACGCTGGCCATTGGATTGCGCCAAAACCCATTCAGGGTTGCGCTGAACAACCTCTGAATCAGCGGGCTCCATCAAGCCGTATTCGAACCAAGGCATCACCTTGATTCCACGGCTCCGGCCTTCTTCAGCAATCGTGCAGATCGGGTCCAGGTCAAGTCCGGCTTTTTTGAGCTGTGGCTCCACTGGCGCATAGGAACTGGCATGAAACGTGGTACCGCGGCTCCAGACATTTGGCACAACACGGTCAAATCCAGCTCTCTGCAGCTCTTGCATCGCCGCACGAATCCTCTGCTTGCTGTAATACAGCTTGCTCGGACTATTCGTGAGCCAAACCCCCATCGTTTGACGTGGCTTGAGCAACGTGTCCAGCCGAGTCTGGGCCCGTAACGGAAGAATCATTCCCAGGCAACAAGTTGAAATAAGGCTGGAACATGCGCAAGCCCGCAAAAACTTTGATAAATGCAAAGCAACTGCATATTAATCTTCCTGATCATAGCCGAGAAGATGCTACATCACTTCATTTCTTGCAATGAAAAACGATCTTGTTGAATCAAGAACACATTGATCAAGACCAGGCCCATCACAGACAACCTTCATAGGAATCGTGAATTCAAGCTGGAAAGACCACCCAGCACTTTTTCAATGAACTCTCAATCACCAGCCAAACTGAGTCCAAAAGAATTTTGATCTTGATGAAGGCAATTCTTCTCAACCAACCAACAACCAACAATTAAAAAAAATCAAGGCTCGACGCGCCTCAAAACATTGAGACACCACAATTCGACACCGCTGAAAACAAAACAGCCATGCCTTAAAAAGGCAACACGTTCAAAGGATGATGACAAAATTCTTTCGAATTGACAAGAACGCCAACAACAGCTATCAAGGAGGAAATCATTGCATCAATGCTTGAGCAAGGCAATTATTCTTATGCCACTGTTCGAGAACTTGTTGACGATTATTTTTCTTTGCAGTGGTGTCGCGAAAATATCGTCGTACCACTTGGCATTGAGTTCAATGAAAATATTGGCAAGCAAAAGCTAACCATTGCGATTGGCAATCTAACTTTTTTAGCCACGATTGGAGATTTCATCAAACATCGCGCCGAAGCAGGGGCCTTGGAGTGTCAGTTTATTGAATTAGCACCAAGCACAATCGAAGATATTCTTGATAATGCAGTGAGAGAAAAGCGGATCCGAAACAACACTCCATTTGGTGACAAAAACGCCAATAATGACACTTCAAACCAATACAACAACAGAGCCGGTCTTGATTTCTTTGACCATCACGATTTCCAATTTGAAGATATTGGATCTGACCAGCCGTCTGACATCTTTCCGATTGATCTATCATCAGATCAATCGGAAAGCAAGGTTGAAATTTCAGCCAAAAAAATACTAACTTACATGCATCATTCTGGCACATCTGATCTTGTCATCGAACCCAACGACGATGAATACAAGCTCCGCGTGCGACAGGACGGCTTGATGCAACACCCAATCAGCATGAGCCATGCGGCAGGGGTTCACGTGATCGCATGCATCAAAAAGATGGCGGCCATGGAACACCTCGACCAATCCTCACTCCAGAAAGGAACGATTGAATGCGCTCACAAAGGCCACAGGATGACCTTACTTTGCTCAACGATTGGCGCACAAAAAGGGGAGATTCTGGCAGTAAAAAAAATCAAAACAGCATCGAATGATTTAAAACTTGATTCCTTGGTCACAAACGAGCAAATCCGCAATAATTTGCGATCAACAATCAATCATGTCAATGGCGTCATTCTGGTTACAGGCCCAAAAGGAGCCGGAAAGTCAACAACTATAGCGGCAATTTTACAAGAGATTGACTCCGAAGAACGGCGCACTCTGACAGCAGAAGATCCAATCAATTACGACCTAGGCGGCCGCATCCAACAAGTATCGATCAATCGCTCAAAAGGACAAACCTATGAAAATTTACTGAGCCACTTTATAGAACAGGAAGCAGATACTATTTTCATTGGTGAAGCTGTAGATCCAGAAACCGCTGCATCCTGCCTGGATGCAGCCGAGAGGGGCCATCTGATCTTCACGACGCTGCACACCAACAACGCAGCATCCGCCATCAGACGTTTAATCGATATGAAGATTCCGAGTCACAAAATCAATGCATCGTTGCGCGGTGTTCTTGCGCAACAACTTCTCCGTCACGTCTGCCCTGAATGCAGCTCAGAACGTCCCATTGATGAACAAGAAGCTGAATTGACAAAACTTCCCGTTGGCACCCCTGTGCGGTTTGCCAAGCCCCTGAATCGCGAAGAACAACAACAACGCAAAGAAAGCGGCACACTTTGCAGGCTCTGTGATGGACGGGGTTATCACGGACGCATTGCAGCCCATGAACTTCTGCAGATCAACCCATCAATAAAACAGGCTATAAATTCCGGCAAAACCCCTATAGCAATTCAGGAAGAAGCCATCAAAAATGGCATGACAACCATGAGAGATAATTCCATTGAACTTATTCGACAACAACGCACCACCATCTCTGAATTCAAAAGAATTTATGGGGAAGAAATCTAAAACTAACGGAACATGGAGCTCACCGAACTTTCTTCGTGAATGCGCCAGATCGCCTCTCCCAACATTCTGGCAACGGAGAGAACCTGCAGCTGAGGGAAGGTGCGGTCTTGTGGAATTGGGATGCTGTTGGTGACAACAACCTGCTCGAACAATCCCTCCGTTGATAAGCGTTCGGATGCTGGGGGTGAGAACACAGCATGGGTGGCACAGGCCAAGACACGCTTGGCGCCCTGTTGACGCAGAAGACGCGCGCCCGCACAGATTGTGCCGCCTGTGTCGATCATGTCGTCAATCAAGATCGCAGTCCGTCCTGCCACGTCACCGATCACGGTGAGGCTCTCGGCCATGTTGTGGCCTGTCCGTCGCTTATCAATGATCGCCAGCGGAGCATCATTCATTTGCTTCGCGAAAGCACGGGCACGGGCCACACCGCCCACGTCGGGGGACACCACAACGATGTCCCCGAGATTCTGCGTGGAGAGGTAGTCCACCAGCACCGGTGACCCATAAATGTGATCACAGGGAATATCGAAGTAGCCCTGGATCTGTGCGGAATGCAGGTCCATGGCCAAAACCCTGTCCACACCAGACTTCACCAGCAGATTGGCCGTCAGCTTGGCAGTGATCGACTCGCGTCCAGCTGTCTTGCGATCTGCCCGCGCGTAACCGTAGTAAGGCACCACAGCGGTGATCTGGCGGGCAGAGGCCCGTCGGCAAGCATCCACCATGATCAGCAGCTCCATCAGGTGGTCGTTGACCGGAGCACAGGTGGGTTGGATCAGAAACACATCACAGCCTCTGATCGATTCCTGAATCTGAACGTAAAGCTCACCATCAGCGAATCGCTTGCAGACCCGTGGACCATCGGGAACCCCGAGGTAGGTCGCGATTTCACGTGCCAGCCCAGGATTTGAAGTACCGCTGAACAGCCGCAGTCGGCGCGTATCAGGAGTGATCTTCTCCTGTTCAATGCGGGCTGCGGTCAGGAAGCTGGTCACGGCGCCCGCGGGACAAGTTCTGCTGTAATCCGATGGTAGTGGTGAGCTGGGGGGCCATGTCCACAGATTGTGTGGTGCTCGTGGGAGCAGGGCCGTTGCCTGAGTTGCAGATGCGACGCAGCGCCGAAGCACTGGCGACGGGCGGAACCCGCGCTCTGATCAGCCATGCCGCTGGGGAATCACCCCATGACGTCCTTCGGAACGTGGCCGATCAGCATGTGATCCTTCGTCTGAGTGGAGATGCAGCACGCTGGCACCCGCAAGCGGGAAGCTGGCTCGAGGCACTGGCTGATTGGAACTGCCCCGTCCTGTTTCTGGTCGGAGGAGAAGCCGATGGCGGCATCCCTGGAACAGCGGCGTCTTACATCGCTCTCAGCCAAAAGCTGCGTGTTCCCCTGATTGGCATCGCTCAGGTGGATGGAGCCTGGGATGCGACAGCACGACGGCAGGACCAGCTTCCTTGGTGCGGCTGGATTCCGGCAGCGAATCACCCACGACATGACGACGGACGCACCGCGCTTGCGGATGTGATCCGCAGCGGGCGTCTTACGGCGTCTTCGGCCAGAGCGGCAAAGTCTGGCCAGGCTTGAGTTGACGCAGGGGCTGGTCCTCAAGCTTTGGAGCCAGCCGCAACTGGGTGAATGTCATCGGCGGCGGACTGGCAATCACCGCCGCGGCCAGGCTGAGCATCTCGCCGGTGCTCAGGTTCGTCTCAAGCTGACCGCTCACTTCATCGAGCAATCCACGCATGCTGATGATGCCGCTGGGAGCCTGCACCTGCTCGACCACGGCTCGAATCAGAATCTGCTGACGCGTGCGGCGGTTGACGTCATCGCCACTGCCTTTGACGTAGCGAACGAGTTGCTCTGCCTGCGCTCCATTCAGACTCTGGCGCCCAGCCTGAAGATCAACGCTGTAACCCTGGCTTTTGTCGCTGCGCTGATAGGTCTGGTTCAGGATCACATCAACCTCTCCGAGGCTGTTAACCACAGTTCGCAGGGACTGGCGCGGCATCACCACATAGCGCTGCAAAGCCTCCTCGGGCAGACCGACGATGTCGCGGATGGCATCAGCCATCAGTGCCACACCACCGGTGCGCCAGAGACCGCCCAAAGCCATCGGTGTATCACTTCCAGGCAACTTCACGGCCAGTTCCGTCGGCAGCTGCAGGATCTGCAGTGACTGGGAAGCATCAATCCGAATCAACAACAGGGCATCCGCATTGGCGGGCCCCCTCGGTGCTGCCTGATTGCTGGGATCGCGCAGGTTGTCGGCATCTGCACCAATCAGCAGCACCGTGATGGCGCCGTCCGGGTACAGCGCCAGGCTGGAGGGATCACTCACGCTCGGGGCCGCACCCTTGGCCACCCGATCCGGCTCGGGCCAGAGGCTGCTCAGCAACCAACCCGTCGCCCCCACACTCAGCGCAAGAACAACAATGCGCAGCACCGCACGAAGCGGCGAACGGCCAAACCACCGCGTTAATCGCCCTTGATCGGAAGGGGTCATCGTCCGTGAGCACCGAAGCGCCGCCCAGTTTCGCTCAAGTGGCTCCTCCTTAGCTTGTGAAACCCGCGTCTCAAAATCCATGACACTGCGCCATGACTTCCGCAGCCGTCCACCGGAACAGGTGCGCGTGGTGGTCTTCGGTGCAACCGGCTACATCGGCCGTTTCGTGGTGAAGGAATTGGTGCAGCGGGGCTACCAGGTGGTGGCGTTTAGCCGGGAGCGCAGCGGGGTAGGCGGTCGGGACAGCCGCGATCAAGTCAGCGCAAGCCTGGCCGGGGCAGAGGTCCGCATCGGCGACGTCACCGATCCGCAATCACTGGCTGAAGAGGCCTTCGATCAACCCACTGATGTCGTGGTGTCCTGCCTGGCCTCACGCAGTGGAGGCCGGCGGGACTCCTGGGCGATCGATCATGCAGCCACCCTGAACACCTACCGGGAAGGGCGCAAAGCCGGCGTTGCTCATTACGTGTTGCTCTCCGCAATCTGCGTGCAGAAGCCCGAGCTGGAGTTTCAGAAAGCCAAGCTCGCGTTTGAGGCAGCTCTGAAGGACGACACGGAGATGACCCACTCGATCGTCCGACCGACAGCATTTTTCAAAAGCCTGGCGGGGCAGGTGGAGATCTGCAGAAAAGGCGGGCCTTACGTGATGTTCGGTGGCGGAACCCTGGCCAGCTGCAAACCGATCAGCGAAGCCGACTTGGCCCGGTTCATGGCGGACTGCATCCACGATCAAACCAAGATCAATCAGGTGTTGCCCATCGGTGGTCCCGGCCCGGCCCTTAGCGCCCGTGAGCAGGGCGAGATGCTGTTCCGTGCCCTGGGACGCAAACCTTTTTTTCTGTCCGTTCCGATCGGACTGATGGATGCTCCGATCGCGCTGATTGAAGGCCTTGGTCAGCTGTTTCCTGGACTGCAGGACAAGGCGGAATTCGGACGAATCGGTCGGTATTACGCCAGCGAATCGATGCTTGTCTGGGATGACAAGACCAAGCGTTACGACGCCGATGCCACGCCGTCCTACGGGGAGGACACCCTTGAACAGTTTTTCGAGCGCGTGGTGCGGGATGGAATGGCTGGGCAGGAACTGGGGGATGCGGCGCTGTTCTGAAAAGGCCATCCTGAGAGGGAATCAACAACCTGATGGATCAGCAGACGCCGCCACGGGCACGCACCAGCGGAGTGCTGGTCCATCCCACCGCTCTTCCCGGCAGTCCGGTGTGTGGAAGCTTTGGTGAGCCAAGCCGGCGCTGGTTGCACCTGCTTGCCGAACATGGCATCGGCGTGTGGCAGCTCCTGCCCCTGGCACCACCGGATCACACCGGATCGCCCTACAGCTCCCCCTCCTGCTTTGCCTTGAACCCCTGGTTCCTGGATGCGGATGATTTATGCGACGAAGGATTCATCACCAGGGAGGCCGCGGCCTCACTCCCCGGAGCAGTTGCACCGCCCGAGAGTGCTGAGGGTCTCGATTTCGATTTGGCGACCCGACGCAGCCACGCCTTAGCCGCAGCACTGCTCGCGGCATGGCCGGACCAGGACAACACCCGACATGAGGCGTTTCAGCAGTGGTGCCAAGAGCAGCGTTGGCTCGATGATCACGTGTTCTTCGTGGTGCTCCATCAGCAGTACGGCGATGCCTGGTGGACCTGGCCGAATGACCTGGCCCGTCATCGCCCCGGCCCCCTGAGGCAATGGGCAGGTGATCATGCCGATGCACTGCTGCAAGAGCGTTTGGTGCAATGGCATCTCGACAGGCAGTGGCAGGCGATCCGGCAATTGGCGAGCGACCTCGGTGTGCTGCTGTTCGGAGATGTGCCGTTCTATGTGAGTGCCGACAGTGCAGACGTCTGGAGTCACCGCTCACTGTTCACGATTGAGGCCGATGGTCGACTCGTCACCCAGAGTGGTGTGCCGCCGGATTACTTCTCCGAAACCGGTCAGCTCTGGGGGTCTCCGGTCTATCGATGGGGACGTCATCGGCTGACGCGATTCCGCTGGTGGAGGCATCGAATTGGACGGCAGCTGGCGCTGGTGGATCTGTTGCGCCTCGATCATTTCCGCGCCCTGGCTGGCTTCTGGGCCGTGCCCGGAAGCGATCAGACAGCGGAGAATGGTCGCTGGGAGCCATCACCGGGTCGATCTCTCCTGCACAAGCTTCGTCAGGATTGCGGTGGAGCGCTGCCGCTCATCGCTGAAGACCTCGGGGTGATCACCCCGGATGTGGAAGCACTGCGCGACGACTTCGCACTGCCGGGAATGAAAGTGCTGCAATTCGCCTTCGATGGCATCCCGGAAAATCCTTACCTGCCCGAAAACATCGTTGGAACCCGCTGGGTTGTCTACACAGGGACCCATGACAAC
>CAZJLQ010000044.1:0-8533 GCA_964546675.1 uncultured Synechococcus sp. | reverse complement strand
AGATCCTCCGGATCAGGTTCATCCAACTCACCAGCAACGGTCAGCGTCACAGCTGACCTCACCAGGGTCAAATCATGTTCCTGAAGCACCACATCCGCAACCGAGAGAATCGGCTCGCTACTGGCGATCGTGGTGATCGGTTCAGGTTCGTCGCCATCCTTCAGACGGAACAGGGAAACCGGTGTGTCCACCGGCGTCAACAGGGCGTAGTCGCTCCCATCGAGGGGGATCAACTGCTCCAGAAAACAGAGCAGGTCATGACCATCCCGATCCTGCACAAGAACGGTTGGAACCTCGCCGCTGCTGCTGGGCCCGGAGTCACGCATTGGACCTGTGGTCAATGGGCACAGGATCCACCATGGCCGGTCAGGCTGCCCGATGCTGGGGCCGCCGGATGGACCGGTTTCAGTGAACCGGTTTCAAGGAATCGGTTGCAGAGGAGGCCCCTCCCGCAACCATTGCTCCAGCAAAAGTGCAGCTGCAGCACTGTCGAGCCGACCGCTGCGATCCCCGGCAAGGCCATGACGCTCCGCAGCAGCCCAGGTGCTGGAGTGCTCGTTCACCCAGGCCAGCGGAAGTTGCAGGGCCTTGGCAAGACGCAATCCGTAACGGCGGCAGTGGGTCGCTTGTTGTGTGGGTTGCCCCTCAACGTCCAGCGGAAGGCCCACGACAAGCCCCTGCACCGAGCGACTGGCACAGTGCTCACGAATCACCAGAAGATCAAGCTCGAACGCCTTTCGGTGGAGAGCCTTCAAGGGCGTGACGGTAATCCCAAGCGCGTCACAACCAGCCAGACCGATCCGCCGCCGACCCACATCAAAACTGAGAACCGAACCGTTCAAGGCCACAGGTCAGCGTCGCCCGAGGCTGGGAGTGGGGAAGGGGGTTTGCCCCGGCCGTAGGCGACCGAGGACCTGATCCAGCGGACGGGTGATCTGCAGCTGTCGCGGAGCGCTCTGACGACGCCACATGCTGCGCCCCATCAAGAGCTGCTCTTCAGAACGCAGCCATCCCTGGTCCTGCATCACCTGCCCCAATGGAGCATCGTCCATTGCCGAGATCAAGGCCGAAGGCTTGGCCTCCCGCCGGATTCGCTCCAGCAACCATGGCAGTGCAGTCTCCAAACGAGGATCCCAAGCGAGATCGCGCAGCAATTCGAGCTGATTGGATCGCGCTCCCTCATTGAGCTGAAGACAACCGGCCAACACAGCGTTGTTGGCCATCAGAACACCACAGCCTGGGCCACCTCGATCAAGCAGGTCGAGCCAATGCCGATCTGTGATCTGTCGGAGATGGCTGAAACTTCCGCCCTGTTCAAGGGGCCAGAGCAGCTGTGCCGTGCGTCGGGACACGGGTTGCCACTGGAGGCCTTCCGGTGGAGCAGACGCTGAACAGTCCGTGCTGTACTCAGCGGTTGGAGGAGTCCAGGTCTGCATCGGCCGCAGCGGTTGGAACCCGAGTTCCCGCATCAACGCAATGCGATCGGCGTCTGCGGAGGGACAGCGCACGACCCAACTGCGCACATGGGGACTGCCGAGCTGAAGAGCCTGCTGCAGAAGCGCCCTCTGTACAGATCGTCCGCTGAGATGCGCTGGAAGCTCCAGAAACTCAGGCCACTGGAGGATCCAGCAGCTTCCGCGGCGGTTGAACGGGCGGACCACCACCGCCGCCACAGGACGATCACCGTTCAACGCCACCAAACAGCGGGGCGACCGACTGGGGAGCAGATCCGGGAATCGCTGCTCAAAGCGTGCCAGCCAGTCGCCGAGCAACACCGCCTGAAAATGAGGAAGCTGTCCGGGATCGGCCAGCGACGAAAAACGGGCCAGATGGGCGATCGAAAGCGACTTGATCGTCAGAGACGAGGAGGGGTGATCCGCCATGCCAGCACTCCCCTCCTCGTCCCTGATTGCAATCTATCGCTCATGCCTGGCCAGGGCGAACCAGCACAAGGGGAGTGCGTTCGTTTGCATTGCCCGCCGGATTTGGGCGCAGCGCCCGCTGCAGAAGATCCTCATCACAGCCCTGACTGGATGCCAGAACCTTGACGCGGCCGAGGTCATTCACATCAACAATCGCCACGGCAACCCCCAGCTCGGCAGCTGCCCGTTCACAGAGGGCATTGGGATTCTCTGGGCCAAGAACGATGGTCTGGTCGTAGGGGGGCGTCGTGCCGGTGATGTCGTCGATCAGACGGGCCTGATCGCCGGCAAGACGATAAAAACCACCCGGCACACGGATCAATTTCAACAACAGCCCGCCGATCCAGGCCGCAATGACGCGCGTTGGACCCACGAGATCGATCAGGGTCTGCATCCCGCAGGCTGTCGCAAGGCTGCTGGTTGGATGGAACACCCGGCATGCCAGACGCGCCACCAGCCCTGGATTCACCTCGCTTGGATGGCGGTACCGGCTCTGCATCACCGCCACTGGGGTCTCACCGATCGTGAGCACATCTCCTGGCTTGAGCAGGTTGGAGCCGTAGGTGCGCAGCACATCGATCGGATCATCAAGCGATCCGAGCAGATGGGTGCGAAGGGGGAGCACACGACAGTTGTCGCCGGGGCGAAACTCTGCTGTGGAGCTGGTCAGCGGCTCAGGACGGCGTAATGAGACAAGAACACCCTGCCGACGTTGCAAGAGGCCGAAGGGGCCGTAGTTGCCCCAATGCACATCGGCCCAAAGGGTGTCGATGCGGTCGAGGGGATCCGAACCTTCAGCGTCTCGGATGGTGATGCTGACCCTGGCCCGGGTGACCTTGCGACCCTTGACGATGTAAGCCGCCCAATAGCCATCGGCACGGGTCTCCTCATCGGGATGATCGGCCTCGATGCGAGTCGTGAGTTGAAGCTGGGATGGATCAACCTTGCCCAGCAGCACCGGTTCCACCCGCAGCTCGGGGACAAACACCTCCATGCGCCGATGGGGATTGCTGATTTCAAGGACGCCGCTCACATGAACAGCTGAACCTCGACGGTCAACAGTCCACTCAAGGGGGCGCATGGTCAGCGGTGATGCCGGCCGCAAGCGATGGCGCAGCTCGACCCAGCCCACCAGCAGGCCGAGAACTAGCAGAGCGATCAGCAGAACCAAGCAGAGGATCCGGCCGGAGGACCGGGAAAACTGGCGCGCAGCGTAGGCGGCTTACCCGGAAGTGACCTCCACCTCAATGTTGACCTCGTTAAAGCTGCCTCCGGGGTTAACGGACCGTTCATCGGGACCCGGCAGACCGGTGGCGTCGCTAATCGCCGCGTTGATGGTGGCAAGAGGCACCTGGCCGTCCTCATCCAGGACGACGGTGCCGTCAGGATCAATCACCACCACCTGGGGAATTCGGCCGTTCCAGTAGGTGGCTGGATCATCAGGCCCCTCAGCAGGACGCCCCTGGAGGGGATCAACCCCAAGCGGCATCAGATCGACGCTTCGCATCCAGAGCCGTTGCAGTTCCGAAACCACGGGAGCGAAGCGCTTGCAGTCAGCGCTGTCATCCAGGTAGTAGATGAGGACGGAGGTTCGCCCTGCAGCTCTTGACTCCCCAAGGGTGCTGGCTGGAGGGACCAAAGAGCCATTCCCGGCGTACAGCGCGTAGATGTTCCCGTCGTAACTATCGCTATCTCGCGCGGCAGCGACAGGACTCACGATCAGCAACAGAGCCATGCTGAGAGTGATCAGAGCGTGTGCCAGTGAGGCCATGACATGGACCAACAGGTGACCATCCTGGCTTGTGGCGCCAGTTGAACGTCAGCTCCGGCCCAAACTGCGGCCCATGCCCTGGGCGATGCCACGTCCGATCAGACCGATCGCCCTTCCGATCACCTGAGTGAGAAGAACAACCAGCAAATCTCCAAGACGACGCACCAGCGTCTGCACTTGCGGTGAAAGAGCATCCCGAGTTTCAACAAGCAGGGCAACCTGGCGCTGCCACCAGCCCAGCTGATTGAGTTCCTGATCACGAGGCTCGGTTAGCAGCAGTGGGGCAATTCGGCCCTGTTGCAATTGGAACAACATGCGCTGGCTTTCATACAGCTGAATTGGACGTTCCACCCAGTCAGACCAACGGATCTGGGAATTCAGCTGGTTCCGCAACCTGTCGAGTTCACGGGTGGAAAGCAACGAATCACGCAACAGATAGCGGCGCAGTTCGGGCCACTCACCACAGGCATCAAGCAGTTCGGCTCCGATCAATTCAGCGGTTCGCACCAGCCAGTTGCTCACGAGAGTCTCCAGCTGCAGCAGCGCCCGCGGATCATCGGCCGGCAGCAGCTGGCCCTCAACCAGCACGGGCTGATCCTTGAGCAGCGGCATCAGCATCCGCGCCGGATCCGGCAGATCCTGATCCGAACCACTGAGGTCGGATCGCGTCAGCAACTGAGCCACCACAGGCCTCAAGGTGCCGTTCTGAGGCAGTTGCACATAGGTTCCGGCCATGCTGCTGAGGGCTTGCCGCCTCAGGTCTTGCTGCAGGCCATCCCATTGCTGCGGCAGAGCATGGGCGACATCCTGTCCACGCAACTGTTGCAGCACGTGATCCAGTTGCTGCAGCAGAGCAAATAGAAGATCGCGGCGCCGTTCAGGATGCAGACCCTCAATGGCAAGCAACCGTCCTGTTGCGTTACCAAGGCCAGCTCCAACAGAGCGATCCAGCCGGTCGCGAATCGCGTCCCAGACCGCCATGCCTTGGCGGTCGCGCAGCGTGATCGAAACGGTTTCATCCCTGCCAACGTCGAGGGAGTCAGACGACAGAGGCTGGGCATGCTCGACAGCCAACTGGATCGGTCCCCACAGCCAAAGCAGGAGTGCACGGGCCGATCGCAGCTCACGCCGACGCCCCTCGAGCATCCATCGCCAGAGGGGCTCTGCCGGTGGATCCGCCAGCAGAGCGTCAATGACCTGAAGATCGTTGCTGATCTGCTGCAAGCCACTCATCAGCAACCAATGACCAAGCCCCATGGCCTGATCAGAAAATGGCTTGCGGACACCATCGTCGGGTGCGCCAGGTTGCAGTCGGACCACCCGCCCGCCATCCAGCAAGGTGGCGATGACCTCCTGCAACGTGTTGACATCACAGTTCTGGAGAAGGCCTGCCGCCGGAAGAGCAAGCAGGGCGTCTCTGCTGGCTGAAAGATCTGCGGGCAGCAGAAGCAAAAGGGGTGCCGGCTGCCAACGTTCCTGAAGGATGGACGCCTCATGGCGAACCGCCGCCAGACTGGACACTGCGTCGATGGACCAGATCACCAGTTTTGGATGCCCGACCAACGCATCCGGGCGCAGGATTACATCGAGATCACTGTTATGTCTTGTGATCTGAAGAGCCAGCGACTCGCCGAGGAGCTTCGGGGCTAGCAGCAGGATCCGCACTGGAGAGGAAGCTGCCAAAGCGCTGCGCTAGAGGATGCTTGTCAAGGTAACGAGGTTGCGCTCAAACCTCCAGTGGACGACGCCCGTTCAACTGCAAGGTGTACGACTCGATGCGATATCCAGTGCAATGTTCGATCTGCCTTAACAACTCCTCAGGGAGCACGACATCAATGTCTTCGATCGAACCGGTATCAAGACAGGTGAGGTGACTGTGGGGATCACTGCGATATCCATACAGGCGACCGGTGGCGCGATCAAGACATTCGATCACCCCCGCTGACTGGAGTGCTTCGAGATTTTGATAAACGGATGTATGACCAATACTGCGACCTCGAGCATTCAGTTTTTCGAAAATATCTCGGGCACTGAGATGGCTTCTCTCGGCCCAGAGAAGATCAAGAACCATGCGTCGCTGGCGACTCAAGCGCATCCCCAAGGTGCGGCAGCGATCGAAGGCAGCCTGGACCCCATCCGTGACGGGAGAGGAATCAACGTCGGTTCCTGGTGCCGCTACCACAGAACACTTAGGTGTTAATGCATCTTAAAGGCAACGCCCTGTGCGGACCTAGGCCATGTCTTTGTTGCCAAGAACCGGGTCTTGAATCCTGCCTTCACCAATCGCATTGATCGCCTCAGCCAGATCAACCCGACCGTCATACAGAGCACGTCCGACGATCACGGAACCCACTCCCAGCGGTTCGAGCGGGAGCAGCGCGAGTAGGTCCGCCATGCAGCCGATGCCTCCCGAAGCAACCACGGGAACGCTGCTGGCCTCTGCCATCGCACGCAGAGCGGCGAGGTTGGGGCCGGCGAGAGTGCCGTCCGTTGCGATGTCAGTGGTGATGATCGCTGCAATCGGTAAATCACTGAACCGCCGAGCGAGATCGGTGGCCAAGACATCGCTCTGTTCGATCCAGCCCCGTGTGGCAACACGACCTTCCTTTGCATCGATACCCACCACAATCCGTCCGGGATGCTTGAGCGCTAGCTCGCTCACCAGCTCTGGCTGTTCGATGGCAACAGTGCCGAGAATGACCCGGTCCAAACCACAGCTGAGCAGGTCCTCTGCCCTCTGAAGAGAGCGCACTCCGCCACCGAGCTGAACCGGGATGTCCAGCGCTGCAGCGATTGAGCGCACGGCAGTGTCATTGACCGGTTCACCGCGCTTGGCACCATCGAGATCCACCAGATGGAGGCGGCTGGCGCCTTGCTGCTGCCAACTCAGGGCCTGTGCAACAGGGTCATCGCTGAACCGCGTCACTTGGTCATAGTCCCCTTGATGCAGACGCACACAAGCGCCATCAAGCAGATCGATGGCGGGAATGATCTCCATAACGCAGCAGAGGGGTGCTTGCTGGCCATCCTGCAGGGGCGACGCAGCCCCTTGATCCGGGCAGAGACTCTCAACGGCCCGCACCACTTTTGATCGACATCTGAAGAGCGTGACGAAGATCACACACACCCTTGATTCATGTCATTACACAAGCGGACACACAACAAAACAATGAAGACATCGAAGAGGACATTCCTCAACGAAAACAACCTCATCAATGACGATCCATGCCCCAAACTTCACCAGAACAGCTATGCACTGACGGAAGAACGCTCTACATGGGCACTCCACTGGATGAACGCATCAAGAAGTCGATTTACAACTCTGATGGCACAACAGATCCAAGGTATCTAATCTTCGGACTAGCGGGCAACGATACAATTGATGGAGCAAACAATGATGATCAAATTATTGGCGGATTAGGCCAAGAGCGGATCGACGCAAAGCAGGGCAATGATGCCGTCTGGGGAATGGAAGATGCCGACACAATCTTTACCAGAGAAGGAGATGATTATGCCGATGGCGGAGCAGGAAATGACAGGATTTACACCCACCAGGGCAATGACACACTTGTGGGAGGCCTCGGCGACAACTCCTTGAGTGGAGGCTCAGGTATCGACCTCTTTATCTCCCAATACACGCGCGGTTCAGGAGATCGGGATGTGATTTACAACATGGATGAAGTTGGCGAGAAATTAATTGTCGAGGGGATTGATGATCTCAATTATGAAATCAATTTCAATCAAAATCTTGTCCTTGTGGATCGCTTTGGACAAGATGTCGCCAAGATCATGAACCTGGCACAAACACAACGCAGCAATACTCCAGAATGGGGCTCGAGAATTCGTCTTCAAGGCAACACCGTTGAAGTGATCGAGCGGGTCGATCGGTATGGGATTTTCGTGGAAACTGCAGAAGGGATTCCCACCCCGGTTAGCGCAACTCGTCCAGTGCCTACAGCCTGCGACGTGGCACCAACCCCTGTTGAACCGATCGCACAATCAGCCACGAACACACCGGAATCAACACCATCTCAAGTCCCTCAACAACCTGAGCCTGCAAACACGCCAAATAGCGTCGACCCTGCGCCGTCAGTGGCGACTACCCCGGTCGAACATGAAACGGCACCACCGCAGGACATACCGCCGAGCAACCCCGGAAATGCATTGGCTCCAAGCCCAAGCAGCAACCCATCAATCGGCCAGCCACCCATCAATATCAGCATCAATATTGACAATTCAGATGACAACAGCAACACAAATACGGTCGTCAACGACTTCAGCAGCGAGATCTTTGAGATTCAGCAGATCAATTTAAACCTTGGCGATATTATTTCAAGCGAATCATCAAAAAGAGAACGCATTACAGGAACAAAAAGCGACGATGTCATTGGCTCGGGCCCAGGACTGAACAAGCTCAAGGGCATGCAGGGAAGCGATCATTTTGTCTTCAATGAAGCAGACAAGTTCAAGAAGAAAACAGCTGACCAAATCATAGATTTCAAGCCCAACCAAGGTGATCAGCTTGTCATCAGCGATGAAGCTCTTCCCGGACTAGACGATCCGACCTTTGCAACCGCATCCAGCCGTCGTGATCTCAAAGCCCTTGCAAAGGAAGTCGTCGACTTGATTTATTTTCACAAGAAAGGGCAACTTTTCTACAATGCAAACGATGAAACAAAGGGAATGGGTGATGGCGGACTGTTCGCAGTGTTAAAGAACAAACCCGAACTAAGTTCAGAGGATCTTGCCGTACTCGCAGGCTAAATCAATACAACTTCCAAGCTCCGGCTTGGGTCGCCCGATGTGAAGGAGCGACCCAAGCCGGATTAAATACTTGCTT
>CAZJLQ010000043.1:0-8548 GCA_964546675.1 uncultured Synechococcus sp. | reverse complement strand
GCACGCTGGCCGAAGGCTCGAGGAAACCGTTCCTCTGTCGGAAGCTCGTCACCGCCGCAATGAGCTGGAAGCACTTGGAGCCGTTGTCTATTGGAGCGAGAGGCTGGTGCCCATCAGCTGAAGCTGTGAGGCTGGGAGGAGATGGAGCGCCTTGATGAATTGCAGATCCGTTGTCATATCACCCCGTTTTCGATGGATTGTTGCCACAGCAGGATTGGCTCTCCTGTCGGCATGCGGGGGGCCCAAATCTGAAGTCCCTGGCACCGACCCATCGATGCCTGATCCCACAGGAGCGTCAATCGAACGTCTGGAGCTACGACTGGATCAATTGGAACAACGTCTGAAGGAGCTGAATCCCTCTCCACCGGACACCGCTGATAAGGCTCCTGCAGGACCGATCCGTTCCCTGACCCTCAGGATCGGAACCGATGACGACAGGCTGAGGCTGTACTGGGCCGACGGACAACGCAGTGACCTGCTGTGCTCGCAGGAGGGGCAGGGGGTCTGGGCCTGCGGCTGAACGAGCCAGCCGTGCTGACTCACAGTTCCTCTGAGCCGGACATGGCGGATGCGCTCTGCTGCATCAGCCTCTCGAGGGCGTCCCGCCAGGAGTCTTCAACGGGCAACACCTCTCGCCGGGTCAGGCTGAAGGCAATGCGCTTCTCCGCGTAAGCGGCTTCGTTGATGAAAACGGGCACCGCTCCCTCCGGAAGGCAATCGAGGCAGTCAGCGCCCGATGCCCGTTGAAACAACCGTCGCTGAGCTGGCAGATATTGCCAGTCATGGCCCTGAATCTCAGGATGCAGCAGGGCCATCTGCCTGTCTTCTGAATCTCGTGGGAGATCCACACTGCCGAGATGGCGGTGAATGAGAAGCGTCTGTGGATATCGACCGCGACGGACCGTCGCCGCGGCCAATGCCCTGAAGCAGGCTTCCAGTGAAAGTCGGGTCTGGCGCACGATGCGTGCATCGAGCACCGACTGGGGCACAGGACCAACCTCGATCACCAACCCGCAGGGCCAACGTTCAACCAGAAAACCCGTTTGAGCGGCATCCGATTCGTGCAGGTAGATCGGCAAACCGAGCTCCGCCTGGATCAGAGCAGCCAGTGCAAGATCTGCGGGCCTTCGTCCGTACACCACCAGACAGTTCCCCATCGCTGCCGTGGTGCTGTGCAAATCAATCGCCACCTGACAGGGCTGATGCCCTATGGGCCCGAACTGATCCAGTAATTCGCGGGCTCGAACGATTTCCCATTCCATGGGGTCATCAGATTCCAGGAGTGGCACCTGAAAGCTGCGATTCAGGTCACGATCCAGGTAACGGCGGTTCTGCGCAAAAGCTTTTGGATTTCCGATCACCGTCCGAGCACAGAGCCCATGCTGAGCGATCAGATCGGGGTGCTGCTTCCACTGGTCGAGAAGCCATGGAGCATTGACTTCATTGCCATGGGTGCCAGCGACAACGAGAACATCAGCCACCATGCCCCGTTCCTTTCCAGATCTGCCCGACTGAAGCATGACTGGCCAGGATGCGACGAAAAGGTGAATCGATGTCCATCCCTCCCGCTGTCGTGATGGCCGCCCGGGCCGTTTGGAACTGGGAATGGCAACGGCTGATGGGAGGGCTCGGACCCGCTGACGAGGAGGGGAACTACCGACGGCCCGAAAGTGATCATCTTGAAGCGGTGCTGCCTCAGCCGTCAGAGCTCATCGATCGCAACCCGAGTGATCGCCCCCATCTGATCCTCGGCCGCAGCTGCCCCTGGGCGCATCGCACCTGGCTGATGCTTCAACTGCGCGGGCTGAACGATCAAGTGGGACTGACCATGGCCCGGGCCGACCACCGCGCCGGACGCTGGCAACTGGATCCGCCCTGGCTGGGATGCGACACCTTGCTGGCCCTGTACCGCCATTGCCAGGCACCACCGTCGTACCGAGCCACTGTCCCTGTCTTGATCGATCCACTCCGTCTGAAAATTCTCGGCAACGAAAGCGCCCAGTTGGTCGAGCTTCTGAACAGCTGGCCTGCCCCCCCCGAAGCACCCAACCTGGCGCCAAAGGATCAGCAATCGACGATCGAGCGCTGGCAGTCGCTGCTTCAACCGAATGTCAACGACGGGGTCTATCGATGTGGATTCGCCCGAAATCAGAGGGCCTACGACAAAGCCTCGTCCGCCTTATTCCAAGCACTAACGCAGGTGAATGAAAGCCTGAAGCGGCAGGGGCCCTGGTTGTGTGGCAGCCAGCTCACCCTCGCAGACGTACGACTGTTCCCAACTCTGATCCGCTGGGAGACGGTGTACGCCCCACTGTTCGGGTGCAGTGGCCATCAGCTGTGGGAGTTTCCCCAACTCTGGAGCTGGAGACAACGGTTCTTTGCTCTGCCTGGCGTCGCCGAAACCTGTGATGCAGAGGCCTGGACCAGGGACTACTTCGGCGCCCTGTTTCCATTGAATCCAGGCGGGATTGTTCCCTCTGCACCAATTCTCAGCAGACTGATCCAGAGCCCTGTTGCCCATCCATGACCACGGCAGATCCTCGATTCGAGGGTGTCTACGGCGAATACACCATCACCGACGACGACCGCCGTGAGGTGAAGCTTTATCGGATCGCCCTGCTGATCAGCGGATTGAGCTTCAGCGCAGGACTGGCTCAGTGGTGGCAGCTCGGCGCCACGTGGGCATGGCTCTGGATCATCCCGCTCGCCGGCGGCGTGGGACTCGCTCTGCACTGGATTCACATCTACCTTCGCCCGTTGCACAAGGCACTCCAGATTTTTTGGCTGCTGGGCTGTGGGGGATGGGGGCTGCTGTTATCGGTGGCCGGAACCGATCAAGCCCTGATCTTGCTCAACAGCAGCCCTGTCTGGCTTTTGGCCGTCGGCCCTCTCTTCGCCGCTCTGACCGGTATCGGATTCAAAGAATTCTTCTGTTTTCAACGACCGGAAGCCATTGGACTCACACTTCTGCTTCCGGTGGCACTGCTCGGGCGGCTCGTTGGCTTGATCAGCGGGAGCGTCTGTTTTGGATTGTTGGGAGCCGCAGCTCTGATGCTGGTGGTCCTTGCACTACGCAAATTCGGTATCGATGCAGCGGCTGATGTCGGAGACAAGAGTGTCTTTGCTTATCTGGACGCTCAATCGACGTCCAGCACTCCGTGAGTCTGATCAGCCTGGTGGGTGCCGGCAAGGATTTCGGCATTCGCACCCTGTTTGCCGACCTCGACCTTCACATCACTGAAGGGGAGAGGCTGGGCCTGATCGGACCCAATGGAGCGGGGAAATCCACTCTGCTCAAAGTGCTTGCCGGGCTTGAACCCCTGGGAGAAGGAGAGCGACGCTGCTCGCCTCGCCTACGCATCGAGCTGGTGGGCCAGGAGAGCCGCATCACACCAGGGCTCACGGTTCTTGAACAGGTGCTTCAGGGCTGCGGAACCAAACGCGATTTGCTGCTGCGGTTCACTGCACTCAGTGATGCCGTTGCCGCTGCCCCGGAGGACGAGGGGTTGCTCAGCCAACTCGGCGAACTGAGCCAGCGCATGGACGAGGAGGACGCCTGGAGCCTCGAGCAGCAATGCAGAGAAGTGCTCCAAAGACTTGGCATTGATGACCTCCAAAGACCGGTTGAAGACCTGTCCGGCGGCTATCGAAAACGGGTCGGACTGGCCTCGGCTCTCGTGGCATGTCCCGATGTTCTCCTCCTTGACGAACCGACAAACCATCTCGATGCAGCAGCGGTGGAATGGTTGCAGAGCTGGTTGGATCGCTACCCCGGAGCTCTCGTGCTCGTTACCCATGACCGTTACGTCCTCGATCGGGTGACGCGTCGGATGGTGGAAGTTGACCGTGGCCGTGCCCGGACGTATCAGGGCAACTACAGCAACTACCTTCAGCACAAAGCTGAGGAGGACGCCTCAGAAGCCGCCTCCTCAGCCAAATTCCGGGGCGTGCTTCGGCGGGAGCTGGCCTGGCTTCGCCAGGGACCAAAAGCAAGAAGCACCAAGCAGAAAGCTCGCCTCCAGCGCATCGAAGCGATGCGCGATCAGAAAACCACCAGCGGTCGGGCAAAGCTGGAAATGGCCAGCGTCAGTCGACGGATCGGAAAGTTGGTGATCGAAGCGGATGCGGTGGGCGTCACCGCAGATGGGGATCCCAACGGGAGACAACTTCTCGACGACTTCAGCTACAGCTTCAGCCCGGAGGACCGCATTGGAATCATCGGCCCAAACGGCAGTGGCAAATCAACACTTCTCGATCTGATCGCCGGTCGGCGCTCCACAACCCAGGGCTCGCTGCGCCTTGGAGAAACCATCCACATCGGATACCTCGACCAGCACACAGAAGCGTTCACCGAAGGGAAGGGACTTGAACGGAAGGTGATCGACTTCGTCGAAGAGGCTGCCAGCCGCATTGATCTTGGCGGTGAACAAGTGACCGCGTCCCAGCTGCTGGAGCGATTCCTGTTCCCTCCGGCGCAGCAGCACAGCCCCCTGTCCAAACTCTCAGGTGGTGAAAGGCGGCGTCTGACGCTGTGTCGTTTGCTGATTCAGTCCCCGAATGTGCTTTTGCTCGACGAGCCAACCAACGATCTCGACGTGCAGACGCTCAGCATTTTGGAGGATTTCCTGGAGGACTTTCGCGGTTGCGTGATCGTGGTGTCTCACGACCGATACTTCCTCGATCGAACGGTGGATCGTCTCTTCTGCTTCGACCGTGGACGCTTGAACCGGTTTGAAGGCAACTACAGCTCATTTCTGGAGGATCAGCGCAAGAGCGAGCGGCAACGGGTCACGGCCCTTGCGGATCCGCCACCGGTCAAGAAGGGACTCCAGACCAAACCTCAGCAAGCATCCGGGCCACGTCGTCGCACATTCAAGGAATCCAAGGAGCTTGAACAACTCGATCAACAACTGCCGAAACTTGAGCAACAACGGGACCAGATGGAACTGGAACTCGCCGGGGATGGAGCCGACATGGCCAAAGTCAGCAGGGATCTGGCCGAATTGATCAGCTCGATCGAACAGGCGGAAGAGCGCTGGCTGGAACTCAGTGAACTCTCCCCGTAAGAACACGACGCACAGACGCTCCACTCAGATTGCAGATCCAATTGGAGATCCCCCAGATCGAAGCAGCGATGCCGCACACCGAGATCTTTACAACAGTCTTTACAACTGACTGAAATGCGAATCCGTTGTCAGGGAACTGCCTTAATGCAAGTCTCAGCTTGAAACGTCCACCATCAGCTTTAAGGTGGGTTGTGGCATCGGCGCGCTTCCATGAAATCCATCGACGAGCACATCAAGAAGGATCAAACCGAGATTGAAGCGGCCAAAGCCGCAGGTGATCAAGCAAAGGTCCGCCATTACACGGACGAGTTGAACTCGCTTGAGGAATACAAGAAGGAGCATCCAGAGGACAGTCACGACCCCACATCTCTCGAGCTGTACTGCGACGCCAACCCAGAGGCAGACGAGTGCCGGGTTTACGACGATTGAGCTTCAACCATTCCTAATCAAGACGTAACAAAAGATGGAAGGAATTCTGAGAATTCCTTCCATCTTTTTGGTTTGAACAAAATTCAAAATTCGTCGTCGTACTCCGAAGGGCTTCCAGTCAGGCTGCAAACAACAGCCTCTTCACTCTTCATCGCTTTGACATCGGCGATGGGACGGCCCATTCGCCGCAGCACAGCAACATCTTCTTGCGTTTGACAGCGTGCGATCACACCGCCCTGGTCATCAAAACAGGTGTAGAAGGTCATGATTCTGAAGTGGAAAGGATGCCGACTCTGTCTCTCAGTTATGGCGTGATCAAGGATGGTTCACAAGTTCAAGTGGGCTCCCTGACACGAAGTCTTCAGACGCCCAATTCCGTCCAGACACGATCGAGCAGGGCATCCAGGCCCGTACCCATGACTGCAGAGATCACCAGAGGTCGACGACCGCTGACTTTGTGAAGCTCATCGATTAACTCTGGGCCCTTCTCATCAGTCATCAATTCCTGTTTGTTCAACACAAGCAGGCGCGGGCGTTCAACCAAACCATGGCCATAGGCCTCCAGTTCTTTCTCCACAACCCTCAGATCACCAACTGGATCCTCTGCACCGGCATCCACCAAATGGATCAGCAAACGGGTGCGCTCGATGTGACGCAGAAAATCATGGCCAAGGCCTGCTCCCTGTGCTGCACCCGCGATCAGTCCAGGAATATCAGCGAAGACCGTGCCATCTCCTGTGGGCCTGCGAACCACTCCAAGATTCGGGATCAACGTGGTGAATGGATAGTCGGCAATCTTGGGGCGAGCGGCAGAAAGCACAGCAATCAACGTGCTTTTGCCGGCGTTGGGGAGGCCAATAATTCCAACCTCAGCCAAGAGCTTCAACTCAAGCTGGAGGGGCCATTCCTCGCCATCGCGGCCTTCGGTGAATTTTTCAGGCGCTCGGTTTCGATTGCTCAGATAGTGGGCATTCCCCAGTCCCCCGCGTCCACCAAAAGCAACAACCAGCTTTTGCCCTGTTTCGACGAGATCTCCAAGCAGGATTCCAGTGGTGAGGTGGCGGGCCTCGGTACCACAAGGCACCTTCACCACAAGATCGCGACCTGACGCACCGGTGCACTTGTTTGGACCGCCCCGTCGTCCATCCGGCGCAGCAAAAAGGCGCTTGTATTTGAAATCAAGCAGGGTTTGAAGATTGGCATCCGCTTCGAGCACCACATGGCCTCCATGGCCACCATCACCACCTGAGGGCCCGCCGGCCGGAACGTATTTTTCTCGCCGGAAGGCTGCAATCCCGTCGCCTCCCTGTCCGCCACGCACGGTGATCCGCGCCTGATCGATGAACTGCACGGCACCACCTGGTGGCCTGAGTCCTCAACCTTAAGATCAAGGCGCTGCAGAACTTCGGTTGGCCGGCGTCCGTTTCGAAGCCCTGAGCAAGATCTACCCAGGCCGTCGCGGCGGCCCGCCGGTTGATGTGATCAGGGACCTCAACCTCACCATTGCTGATGGCGAGTTCTTGGTTCTGGTCGGACCTTCAGGCTGCGGGAAAAGCACCCTTCTCCGACTTCTTGCCGGGCTCGACAGCCCAACCTCCGGGGAAATCCTGATCGGAGATCGTCCTGTGAGCCGGGTCAGGCCGGCGAAAAGAGATGTGGCGATGGTGTTTCAGAGCTATGCGCTGTATCCCCATCTCAGTGTTCGGGACAACCTGAGTTTTGGACTGCGGCGCAGTGAACGTCGCAGTCCGCTGCAGCAGGTGCAAGATCAGTTGCACAGAGCCACCAACAAGCTGCCGCCTCGGTTCAGGCTGCCTTCAGATCGGGAAGAACAGATCAGCAGGCGTGTGCAAAACGTCGCCGAGGCCCTTGAGCTGATCCCCCTCCTCGATCGCTTGCCGAAAGAACTCTCGGGCGGGCAAAAGCAACGGGTTGCCCTCGGACGGGCCATGGCGAGACAACCCTCGGTGTTTCTGATGGATGAACCCCTCAGCAACCTGGACGCCAAGCTTCGCAACAGCACCCGGGCCCGCATCGTTGAACTCCAACGCTCGCTGGGGACAACCACTGTTTATGTCACCCACGATCAGGTGGAAGCCATGACCATGGGTCACAGGATTGCCGTCCTGAACCAGGGGCGCCTGCAGCAGTTGGGCACACCGATGGATTTGTACCGCTGGCCGGCGAATCTGTTCGTGGCGCAGTTCATCGGCAGTCCGCCGATGGCACTGCTCCCGGTCCGGGTTGGACCGGGTTCCTCCTTAATGCTGGAAGAGCGGCGACTTCCAGTGGCCGGTCCATTGGCTGATGCGCTGCTGACACGCGAGGGAGAAGCGATCACAGCCGGCCTGAGGCCGGAAGGCTGGCGGGTCGCACCAGCCACCAATCGCAATCTGTCTGCCGAGGTCAGCAGCACTGAAGTTCTCGGGAATGAGCAGCTCACCACCTGCAGGCTCCATGAAGGCAATCACTTGATCACCGTGCGTTGCCCGCCCGAGCTCAACATCGTGAGCGGTCAGACCCTCCATCTCGAACCGGATCCTGAAGGATGGCGATTCTTTGATGGTGCTGGTGACGCCATCCCTGTGCCTCAGGGGCAGGAGTCGGAGCCCCTCAAACAACCGGAACTTCCCCAGATCTCTGGCTGAGGGACTGGTAGGCCTTCAGGCACCTTCCCGCTGGAATCTCCTGAATCTCCAGAGCAGACAGTCAACCAAAGCGGACCAGAGACCTTCTGAGATGCAGGCCCAGACAGCCTGGAGCTGTGCCTCTGCTCAACCTTCCGAGGAGGTCTGTTCTGCAATCACGACCAGGCGGCATCGCGAAGCGCCATGGACGGGACATCAAAAGAGGCCAGATCAACCAGGGAGATGGCTGAGCTCGGATTGGATTCTCACGATTGCATCGCGGCAGGGATCATCGTTCCCGAAGGGGGATAGTCCTGTCGGGAGATGGATCAGCACAATCAAACTGCCCTGCCTTCCCCATTCGGGTGTTGTATGGCTTTCAGCCCGTAAGCAGATCAGGATCTGAAGGGCATCAGGCTTCCCGAC
>CAZJLQ010000042.1:0-8615 GCA_964546675.1 uncultured Synechococcus sp. | reverse complement strand
ACTGGGTTGTGGGTCTAGCCAGAACGCATCCAGAGATTTTTGATCGGTTAGCCCGTCCAGGTTGTAGAAGGTTTTGCCCATCGCTTTTGTTGGCACGGCATGAAACAGGGCTTGAAGTCCAACCGTGCTATTGACAGTGATCACCCCACGACAGGTTCGAAGAAAGCGACTGAGTGCACCATCATGGAAGTAATGGACGCGTCCATGAACGCCATAACGGCGTGCCAGCAAATTGATCAGACTTGCGTAGTTGTTGTAGCCCCGATCCCTTGGGTGATGTTTAAAAGCAAGATGATCCGAGGCATGGGCATGGCCTGCGAATGATCGGATCACGTCTTCAATGAAATCGTGCATCCCTCGATAGGGCGATCCCATCTGGATTTGAGAATCACTGGAGACCTGAAGGACGGCAAGAAAGTACGAGAGGTGTTCGAGCAATCTCTGTTTGAGATCCTTTTCCTGCCATCGGTAGATCCAGTACCGCCAGCTGCCCCTGAGTTGACACCACAGAAAACGGGGTGAGGGTTGCAGTTTGTGCTCACCTTCGATGATTGGGTAGCGGGTAAAAGCGTGCTGAATAAACGTCGGCGCCTTCCAGGCCTTTCGCCAGCGCCAGCCTGGATCCAGCACGATGTCTTGAGGGAGCGCGTCGACGGGGGGAAGCGACCGATACTGTTCAACTGGTTGATTGAGGTTGGAGCGAGCATTCACTCGCTCACGCTCCAGGGTCACGTAATTCGGACGGATGTAACCCAACTCGAACACCCATGCTTCCACGCCCAGTTCATGGGCCTCCTCGATCGCGATTCGATGGGGAATGATGAAATCCCCATACATGAAAATGTGGCGAATCTTCTTGTCTTGGAGAAGTTGCCGCAGAAACGGACGCCAGCTGTCCATTGAACTGTTGAACGGCACCTTCACGTCATCGGGGAATCCAAATTCCCTCAATGGGAAACTCACTTTGTAGACGGGGATTCCACAGCCCCGCAGATAACGGCTGAATCGGGCGAAGAACAACCCGATCGGCCCCATCAGCAGCAGGACCGGTCCTTCGATGCGCACCTGAACCAATGCCGGTGCCCGTCCCCTGCCCAAACTGTTGTCCGCCCAGACGATCTAAGGAAATCCTGGCACGTCTTAACGACGTCTCAGTCGCCCCCAGTGGCGAAACACCGCCTGCACCAAGGTGCGACGGACGGGTGGTGATTCCCGCCAGGCAACAAGCTCATCAATGGCTTGTTCAGCTGTCATGAACCAACCGCTCTGACGGCCGACATAGCGGGGATAGTCGATCAGGGCCGCATGGACGAGTGCATCCAGGCTCAGCTTGCGCGTTCTTCTGGCCGTGTGCTCACGATCCTTGGTAAGCCCCCAGCCTGCGTAAAACGGCAGTCCCCAGCAATGCACCTCCACACCCCGAAGCAGTGCTTCAAAGCCTGCCAAGGAGGTGAGCACATGAAGTGCGTCGATTTCAGAAAACATCTGTTGCATCGCCCCCCCGGTGAGGACCTCATCGCAAATGTCTGCGGCACCGTCCTCACCTTCACCAGCGCGGCACAGGCCTGCAGTGACATCAGGGTGGGGCTTGTACACCAAGTAGGCATCCGGCTCTGCACCCCGAACGGCCTGCAGCAGGGCGAGATTGGTTTTGATGCCTGGCGCGCCGAATTGGATCGAAGCATCACTCTCCACCTGGCCCACCACCAGCACAACCCGTTGCTGGTGGTCCGGTCGCTGCCAGCGGCAGGAGGGAAGGTTGTATTTCGTGATCGCTTCCAACACCAAACGCTGGCGCAGCGCTGCGGCACGGGACAGCTGAGCCTCAGTCCAGGATCCACGCGCCAGAAGGCATTCCAGATCACTTGGACGTGTGGCGTCGTAGTACATCCCGGATCGATCCACCACCCATGAGATGGGATCAATCAGGTCAGCGCCCAGGCCCACAGATCGCAGAAAGCCGTCCTCGATATGAAGCAAAGGAAGTCCACGATCACGGGCCGATTGCACAACGGACGGCTGACCGCGACGCCCCCAGATCGCCACTGCCGTCGTCCCAACTCCTGGCTGTCGCGCCGTCCGACGGAAGCGAAGATCACTGCCCGCGAGAAAACGGCGCAGATTCCTCTGCTTCCAGGGTGTGAAACCAAAGGCGTCCACCCGTTCGGGCGCCTGCCTCTGAAGACGACGCTGCAGTCCGATCGCCTGCATCAGTTCTTCGATCTCACATGGCGCCTGTCGGTGAGGATCAATGCAACGAACCGACTCAATCAGACAGGCGTGCACCAGTGCTTCGAGAGAGGCACCTTGGTTTCGGCGTGCGGGAGAAGGGAGCCGATCTTCGGTGAGACCCCACCCCGCATAGAAAGGCAAGCCAAAGCAACGGACCGGCCGTCCCCAGAGCAGTGCCTCAAAGCCCATCTGGGAGGTGACGGCGTACACCACCTCGGCATGCTCCAGAAGTGCCGCGGGATGCAATCCGTCGGCAGAGAGATGAATCCTCGGGTGGTCAAGCTCACGCGGCAAGAAATGACCGCGCGCTTTGCCCCGAATCACATCCGGGTGCACCTTGACGACCACAAGGTGATGGGGGTTTTCGACCAGAGCAGCCTGGAGCATCTGTCGGAAACAACCGGCATCAGCCCCTCCCATGACGATGGAAAGATCGCCTGCGGACTGATCAGCAACCAAGACATAAGGCTGCTGGGGATACGGCGATTCCCGCACCGGATTGAGCTTGCTCAACCGCTCCCGTCGCCAAAGCGCGCGCACCCCCCGCGCCCTGTTCATCTGATCTGGTGTTAACGCCGTCCCAATCCGTTGCTCAATCCTGCTTGGTGCCGTGCAGTCGAAGTGGACGCCAATGTCATCGATCAGGAGGCAGAGGGGTGGATGATCTCGGCCCTTCTGGAGAGAGCGCAGCAGCCCATCCTCGAGATGCCAGACAGGGATCTGCCAGCGGCACCCCAGCGTCTCGACGCGTCGTGCACTGGGTCGACGTCCCCAGGCCAGAAGTGCGTCAGGACGGTTTCGGCGGCAGGCCCTCCGGCCGACAACAAGTTCTGCCGGCGCCAGCAACGCGGCGAGTGTGCGGTGGCTCAACATTCCTGTCTCAGGAATGCCGAGTCGCTTCCCCTCAAGATCGGTCATCTGATCAGACAGGAGTAGGACTGATCGCATCGCAATCGCGCCGATCCCCGTTCAAGGTTCTGATGCCAAAGCCTGAAGTGAAAGCACTGGCCCTGATCCCGGCCCGAGGGGGGTCGAAGGGAATCCCTGGCAAGAACCTGACGGAGGTGGGAGGGATTCCCTTGGTTGCACGCAGCATCCAGGCTGCGCTCAGCAGTGCGATGGTTTCTCGCGTCGTGGTGAGCACAGATGACACAGCCATTGCCTCCGTATCGAAAAATCATGGTGCCGAAGTGGTGATGCGCCCGGCTGCTATTGCGGGCGACACGGCCAGTTCTGAATCGGCTCTTCTGCACGCTCTGGAGAGTCTCGGATCCCAAGGGCCGTTGCCACCGTTGCTGGCATTCCTCCAGTGCACATCTCCCTTCACAACAGGAGAGCAGCTTGAAAGAGTGCTTAAAACGCTCGAGGGTCCTGAGTTCAACAGTGCCTTCGCCGTCTCTCCTTGGCATGGATTTCTCTGGAGAGAGGATGGTCGCGGGATCAATCATGACCCGAATCAACCGCGACAGCGTCGCCAAGACCTTGAACCTGCCTACCTCGAAACAGGGGCGATCTACGCGATGCGGACGCAAGCCTTTTTGAGTTCTGGCAGTCGGTTCTGCTCACCGTGGCAACCGGTTGTGATCGAGGACAGCGGCCCGGAAATTGACACACCCTCTGATCTGGCTCTTTGCCAAAGCCTCGCTAGGAACAGGCCCAGCTAACTTTGCAAGATTCCGAATCGCAACTGATGGCGGCCGGTGACGAGAAACGCCTCGCTGGCCGAAAAGTTGCGGCAGTCGCCTGCTTTGATTCATTCGCAAAGATGGCAATGACATTGCTGTCTGCTTGCAGACGTGAAGGTGCCGACACCACACTTCACCTGCTCGAAGTGTCGAACAGAGCCCTGTCTCGTCGCCAACTCCTGGAAATACGAAGAATCGACCGGCGGGTCAAGATCGAGAAGGGCACTTGGGATCATTTCCGTCATCTGGCTACCCCGATGGCGGAGTCCGTCGACATCCTTGTCCTGGGACTCGATGGCCAGCGCAGCCGCGATGCATTGCTGCAGTTGAAAAATGCTTGGTCCAAACGATCGAGCCGCCCTTTGCTGGTTAGCGCTTACCCGGGAATCCTGTTCCGCTTTGCGTTGGAGGGAATGCTCGATCGCTCAGGGGTTGACCTGCTTTGCCTCAACAGTGATACCGATCTGCAGACCTATCAGGACGGGTGCCAAGCCCTGGGCAAAACCAGTGGCAACGCTGTGGTGACCGGGCTGCCGATTCTCTGGCGCGTTGAACCCCGCCGCAAAAATCCGGACAAACCCTCGATCGTCTTCTTCGAGCAACCATCGATCCCTGTCCATCCCCTGCAACGGCGCTTCATCTGCAGGCAACTCAAGGAGTTGGCCCTGTTCAGGCCCGAGCATGCTGTGATTTTCAAACCACGCACATCAAGCATCGAAAGCACCCTGCATCGACGCCACGGGGAAATGGCAGGGGTGATCGGACAGATGTCTGAAAAGATTCCCAATCTTCAACTCAGTTTTAAACCAGCCACCCGCCTGCTCCGCAACTGCGGCTGTGCGATCACAGTTTCATCGACGGCTGCCCTTGAAGCGATGGCAATGGGGGTGAGCACGCGGATCGTTGGCGATCTCGGTGTGACGGAGACGCTGGGCAACCACTTTTTTGCGGCATCCGGCGCTGTTGCTGATTTTGAGGCCATCCGCCTCGACCCCTTCACTCGGAAACATCAAGTCGACTGGCTGAAGAGCCACGGCATGGTGCCCGACGGACAGGAACGCTTTATCCGGGCGCTCATGGAGCGTCTGACTCCAGAGACACCGGTTCTTCCAGAGCAAACCCATGGACCCAGAAGCTGGGGAAGTGATGCCTGGCAGGGGTATGCCCTGCGACACGGTGGACGACGAATGCTGAGCAGCGCTGGAGCGCGTTCTAGTCAGCGCAAGCGTCATCGCACCCGTAGTCTGCTCCGCAGGATTCGTGACGGGCTTGTGGGATTCAGCTGGTTCTCGAAAGTGCTGCGCGAGCGATGACGATCGTTCTGATCAGCGGGTCTGCATCAGGAACCTTTTCGTGCCGCATGCTCGCCGATCGACTTCGGCGTGCAGGCCGCCATGCCCTGGTGGTCTCCAAGCTTGAAAGAACGAATAACTCTCCCTTCCCAACAGACTTAATTGAGGCGGATTTACGCCTATCGCCGAATGAATTTTTGAACTCTTCTTTACTTGAGAAGACAACAGCACTTGGGGTTTTTCTGGATGGGAATAAATTTGATGATTTTGTTGTCTCTTATCGCAGAATCTGTCGTGAAACGAATTTAAGACAGGTACCAATTTTCAGTGGCCCGCTTTACCCATTGGTTGGCGACGCCCTGATCCATGATTTAGCAGCACGTCAACATGCAGACGTTTTGCTGGTGCAGGGTCAACGCCAGCTGGATGAAGTCGCTGCGATGACATACAACTGGGGCGATTTGTTCCCCCCTGTTATTGCTGTAGGGCTCTGGTTTATGCCTGAGCGGCCGGGCATCGGCCAATTAAACGGAAATGGATCACTTGAAAATACGAAAACTACAAATACATTGTTGATGATTGCACAAAGTGATGTTCCCAATACAAAAAGATTGAGGTTTGATCTTTTTCAGCGCATGTGGTCACTAGCGACATCCGCTAGCCCTGAAGACTGGAAAGTCATTATCGGCATGGATCATCAACGCGACACCCCGACAACATGGACGAGTGACGAACGTCTACAAACCAACGAGAAACCTTCGAATCTATTTTTCACGTCACAGGAGCGACTTCTGAGTCAGATCGCAGAGTGTGATGTTTGTGTCACCGTGAGTTCTCCGTGGATTCTTACCGCAATGGCTTGGGGCAAACGCGTCATGCTCATTGGGGATTACGGCATCAAAGGACCCCTGAGAACAACACCATATCTAGGCTCAGGAGCGATGCATAATTTGGATAATTTCCCAAAGCTCAGCAATTTCAAAAAGCTTACGCGCATCAATCAGCACTGGCTAAATAGCATGGGTTGGGCTGTGTTCGACGGACCAAAACGACTTATCCGAGCGCTGGAGAACCACCAGCAAGGGAGTCCCATCAATCCATGAAACTTCTTCTTATTGGTGATAGCGACAGCCAGATTCTTGCCTGCGAAGCATTATGCCGCTTTGATAATCATAGGGATCTGGATATTACGATTAATGCAGTGCCGCGAGAGGGGACACCTCAAATAATTCTTCAAAGGGCAGCCGCACTCGGCAGATTGTGGCAATTTAATCTTGCCCAGATCTATACACACCCAGAACTATCGACATTTGACGCTGTAGGTGTCTATTTAACAGGTAGCAAAATCGCAGAAATGAAAAGTGCTCTGGAACTCATCCTGGATCCACAGAAGAGGCCGTTGTTGTTTTGTGGCTTTAATGGTGTTGTTCTCGAAAAATTCATTGAGGGAGTCACCTGGAGGCTGGGTTATGACGTGGTCTGCTTGAGTGGCCCGCGTGATTTGGAGGCTTTAAGACGGATCACAGCCAAGACACCATTTGAAAAACAAACTGTTGCCTTGACAGGCCTCCAAAGAAACAAGAATGGCGCAATGCTTCCCTATGAAGAACGTCGTAAATTACTCGTTTTTAGTGAGCAAGTAGTGATGCCGAGGAAAGAAACCGATCGCGCAAAAATGTTGCAAATTTTGGCTAATTTAGCTAAGCGTTCACCTGATTGGCAAATTCTAGTCAAGCCGAGAATTGCCCCAGACGAAAAAACATTCCATAACTTTAACAATCATATTCAGGACACATTTTATGGATCTATTGGTCGAATTCCAGACAACATGCTTTTGGATTACCGCCCGCTTCAAGATTTGCTGCGTCAGGCAAGAATGATGGCAACTGTTTCCTCGACTGCCTTCTTTGACGCACTTGATTTTGGCTGTCGGCCCATTGTGATGGCCGATTTTGGCATCAATCCAAAGAATGGCAGCCATGTGTTTGCTGGTTCAGGTGTGTGGTTGCAGCTTGACAAGATTGAGAGCCTGGACCAGCTCGAGGCCGAAGCGAGAGAACCCGATCCAGACTGGCTGAACTGGATGGGATATGAGAAGGCCTATCAGCCCGACAATCTGATCAAGGCTCTGGAGCGTGCGAACGACGAAAGGGGCAAGCCCTCAGGAATGGGGGCTGAGGTTCCAGCTGGATACCTCACCAATTCAGGCTTGAGCTTCATGCAGCTCAGACTCAATGCCGAAAACGCGATCGCCGCAGGGAAACTGAATGAAGCTGCCAGCTTCCTCAAGATCGCTTGTCAGATGCGGCCTACCCATCGCAACGTTGCTCGAAGGCTTGCCGCGGTGACCTGCAGGAACAGGATCTTGAGAAACGTCCTGCTGATCGTCTCCAGGAGGAAGATACGGTAATGTCGCAGGGCTAACCAATAGAAGTGCCTGAAGGCGAGTTGTGAAGGGAATTCAGATCGAAAGAAACTTCACTCAGTTCGTCGTGTTCGCTGAGGACAGTATCCTCTCGGCGCTCAGCAAGATCACTGCAAACCAGTCACGGCTGATTTTTGTGGTCTCAGAGGGCGGGATTCTTCAAGGCGTACTGACTGATGGTGATTTCAGGCGTTGGATAGCGGACTGCGGCGATATTGACCTCAACAAGCCAGTCACTGCTGCCATGAATCCTGAGTGCCGTAGCGCTCTGGAGGGAACACCAGCGGCTGACCTTGCTGCGTCGCTGACATCAAGAATTATCGCCCTACCCCTGCTTGATAGCCATGGCCGGATCGTTGCAGTAGCACTACCAGCGACAGATGGCTTACAACTGGGGAATCGAAAAATCGGAGACGGTGAACCTAGTTTCGTGATTGCTGAAATTGGCAATAACCACAACGGAGACATTGATATTGCATTGAAACTGATCGATGCCGCTTATGAAGCCGGTGCTGATTGTGCCAAGTTTCAGATGCGAGATATGAGCAAGCTCTACAGCAACGCTGGAGATAGCAATGATATGGCTTCCGATCTTGGCACCCAATACACACTTGATCTTTTAGAACGATTTCAGCTAACAGACGATGAATTATTCCGTTGTTTTGATTACTCAGCTGAAAAGGGAATGGTCCCTCTTTGCACACCTTGGGACGAAGCAAGTTTAGAAAAATTGAATCGTTGGGGGATGGAAGGTTTTAAGGTGGCTTCGGCAGATTTTACAAATCATGCCTTAATTAGCCAACTTGCCGCCACTGGAAAACCGTTGATTTGTTCGACGGGTATGGCCAGTGAGATGGAAATCAAAGCGGGGATTCGCCATCTCCAACGAGAGGGAGCCACGTATGTTCTATTGCACTGCAATTCGACCTATCCAACACCATTCAAAGATGTCAATCTCCGTTATCTGGAGAGGTTGCGGGA
>CAZJLQ010000041.1:0-8806 GCA_964546675.1 uncultured Synechococcus sp. | reverse complement strand
AACGGGAAATATTTCAATTGATTAGTTCGAGCCCTCGGTTTGATCAATTGGAGAACCTGTGGACCTGTTGCCTTGGCGCGACGTTCCTGAGCTAAACCTTTAAGGATCAAAGAGCCCGCTTCGGAAATCATTCCTGAGTCGGCTTGTTGTCGGGCCTGCTCAAAAAATTTGAGTGCAGCCTTGACATGAGTCTCCCGTTGCTCCGACGCAGGATTTGTTTGCGACAGCGTAAGTGTCAAAAGTAAGTATTAAACCCGTGTGCAAAGACTAGCGCTCTGCTGAAAAACTTCAAAACCATTGAGGAGCTGGAAACAATTCAATGATTGATGTTCGACAAACTGCCAAAGATCAGGTTCCTGGTTCTTCTGCATTGCCTCCACGTTCAGCAATCTGCTGCTTCAGCGCCTCAGAACGCTCGGAATCACCACGCATCAAAGCGATAGCGAGGGAAAATTGCAGTTTTTCAAGCTGATGACCACGATCTTCAAAACCTGATCGCGACTCGAGGATGCGGGATGGCATCGAAGAAGCCACTGTTTCGGAGCTGGTAGCACCAGCGGCGGAAAGGGTGGAGGCCATAGTTGCCTTTCTTTTTATTTTGGCACCCAGCGCCAGGCTTATGCGGCGATTCCCCCATCATCCTGATGCTCCATGTGGTGGCCGTCCTGCCAAGGCTGCTCATCCGAAAAGCGCTGGTCGTCGTTGTGTTGCTGTTCCTCTGTGAAGGACTGTTCATCTGTACAAGTCTGGTGGTCGGCTTCACGGTGGTCTTCGCCAGCCGCGCCATCCCCTTCTGCTGCACATGCCTCGGCGTCCACGGACGACACCTCAGAGACGGGCTGAGCTTCTGGCGCAAGGGAAACGGCCTTGCCGTCCTGCTGGTTGAAATCCAGCTGCAGCGAAGCCGGTGCCATCTCCAACGGTGGCGTGTTTTGGTCGGTGCCAACGTCTGAGGTGCCAACGTCAGTTGTCTGCAGTAACTCCCGGGTTTCCTTAAGAAGCTGATCGATTCCGTCGAGGGTTGCCAGCTCCTGATCAGGAATGCGATGGGAATCCTGCTGCTGCTGCCTCAACCGAAGCTCAATCGCCTCCTGACGCTCTTCCAATTTGATCAGGCGTTGTGAAAGAGCCGTGATCGCCTGGGCCAAATCCTCCGCAGTGCGTGTGATCCGGAAGGACACGGATGAACTCATGGCCGCAGGTCGTGGATTGGCCCGATAACAACACATCGAAGCCATCGCCTCAAGATCAGACTGATCAACACCCGCGTGAAACCGATGCCCCCTTTGGTAACGCTGTTGATCTACCTGCTGGCCGGCACGGCCATCGGGTTGCTGGCACTGCTCAGCCGGATTCCCGCAGCTCCTCTGGCTGGTGCCCTTCTGGGAGCCGGTCTGGTGAGCATGAGTGGAAAATTCGAGGTCGCCTCCTGGCCTAGCGGTACGCGAACCATCCTGGAAATCGGCATCGGAACCGTGATTGGCACAGGTCTCACCCGAGCCTCATTCGAACAACTGCAGAACCTCTGGCGACCCGCGGTGCTGATCACCGTGGCCCTCGTAGCCACAGGCCTGGTGGTCGGTCTATGGAGCAGCCGGCTGCTGGGAATCGATCCGGTTGTCGCCCTGCTCGGGGCGGCCCCGGGCGGCATCAGCGGCATGAGTCTGGTGGGAGCGGAATTCGGTGTTGGCGCAGCGGTCGCCGCACTGCATGCCGTGCGCCTGATCACAGTGCTTCTGGTGCTGCCTCTGATGGTGCGCCTACTCACTCCGATCACCCTGAACAACTCCTGAGCACCCCCTCGACAACTGCGATCCGAGCGATACGTTTGACCAAGCATTTTTGGTTTGTTCCCATGCGTCGCTCCGGTCACACCCTGGCCCTCTGCGCCCTCGGCCTGATCGGGTCACTCGCGGGCGTTCAATCCTCAGCTCTTGCCGCTGATTCCACCGAGGAAAAAGGCGCGAAGATCTACTGCTTCATGCGCTCCAGCGGCAATGATCATTCCGTGAGCTGGAATGCCTCCTACGCCGTGATCAAGCGTCAAGGCAATGGCATGTTCAAAACATCACCGGAACATGCTTCTGTGATGATCACCGAAGCCGTGGTCAACGATCCCGGCAATTTCCCCGATTGCGGTCAGTACCTTGGCGATCTCTTCGGAGGCAGCAACAAATCTTCCTCCGGATCAAGCCTCTCCACAGCAACGAGCACTGGCACTCTCACCAATTACGACAACCAAGACGACCATTACGCCTACTAATCGGCGACGGAATCCCATCACAGTTCAACGGCTTGGCATGGCGGTGATCCTGCTCGGAACGCTCGCCTGTCAAGCGCCTGCACCTCCACCGGCCACGGACAGGCAAGGATTTGAAGAGCCTGAACCGAGTTGCCTCGAGGAGTTCGAAAGCAACAAAGTGGACGAGGCCCTGAACCGTTGCAATGCCCGGGTCCGATCAAACCCCGGAGTCATCGCTCCCCTCAATGACCGTGCGCTTGTTCTAAGCCTGGCGGGCCAGCACGATCTGGCCTGCGCGGATGTGGAGACAGCGTTGGAACTGTTGCGAAGAGATCTCCCGGCGTCCAGCTCCAGCAAGAGCAAAAGCAACGATGCGGATCCGATGCTCCGCCATGAATTGGAGGTGCGTCAGGCCACTTGCAAACAACGCCGGACCATCGAAGCCAGCGACTGACGTTCGAGTGCGATGCGACGAGGACCGAGCAAAATTTCAATCTGTCGAGCTTTGCTCGCCACCAGGGCGTCCACCAACTGATCTGCGGGTCCAAGCTGCATCCAGTGGCAGACCAAACCACCGCCCATACCCAGACGGTGACAGCGATCCTCGGCCTGATCCACATCACCGGGGGTCCATGGCCTCTCCAGCAAGACCACATGCTGCGCACGATGCAGGGTGAAGCCAAGTCCGCCTGTCCCGAAGGTGGCAAACAAAAGATCACTCTCCCCATTCTGGAAGCGGTCTACCGCCGTTTGCCGGTCCGGGGGACGTTGACGACCTGTCAGCAATTCACCGCCGGTGTGGTGCTGCAACAGCATCAAAGGTTGAACAAAACCGCTGAACACCACAACGGCTTCACCTTTTGAACACAACTGCCGCAGGAGCGTCCGTGTGGCCGGCAACTTGAACTCAGCGGCGATTTGACGCAGAGCCGTGAGCACAGCGAGGGACTCGGCATCGGTCCGCACCTGCCCTAACGCCACCCTGCGCCTGTAATCCTCAACCACCAGATCAACGCGGTGATCAAAACCGAGGGATTCCGCTTCCGAGAGCGCAATCGGATGGTGCTGACGGTGTTTCGGAGGCAGATCCAGCACCTGCTGCTTCCGTCGATGGAGAATTAGTGGACGGGTCAGCTTCCGTAGATCTTCCAGTTGGCTGGCACCTCCTGCTTCCCATTGCTGGCGTCCCCGTCGTTCACGCCAATGACCCTGGCAATACAAGGCTTCGTATTGGCGCTGGTCACGGGCAATCGGATGATCGATTGCAGCCAAGAGCGGAAAGAGCTGTTTCGGCCGCCCGTTTTTCATCGGCGTACCCGTCAACATCCAGATCGCCCGCAGGCGTGGATGCCGTGCCAGTTTCAGCAGGGCTTCCGTCCGGCGGGCCTGCAGCGTCTGAGCGTAGTGGGCTTCATCGACAATGAGCAGCGTGCCGGCCTCCGGCAGTTCGGCGGGCAGCCGCGCCCAGCTCACCAGTTCAATCGGCAGCGCCAACACATCCGCTTCACGCTGCCAGTGGGGATGGAGACCCACCGGAGCAACCACCAACACCCGCAAATCAGCGGCGCGAACCATCGCGCGGGCAGCGAGCAGGGCGGAGAGTGTTTTTCCAAGGCCCATTTCATCGGCAAGAACGGCACCGCGACGGGCCAGAAGCCATCGGACAGCAGAACGCTGATGGGTCAGGGGCTGACGACCATCGGGGAGGGTCTCCTGCAAACCTGCCAGCGCAATCAGTTGACGATGGGGAGGCATCGGCGGCAGCGGCTGGCGACTCCAGCGAAGCCACTGAGCCAACTCAGATGCGATGGGAAAACGATCGCCCAGGCTGGCCTGCAAGGCATCGGCGGCCCCCAGAGGAAATTCCCAACCTTTGGAAGCCCCCCGCCAGTTGCCCCTGGGCCGAACGCGGCGTAATTGAGCCTGAGTGACCGCATCAAATGGACTGACCACACGGATCAATCCAGATGGAGATAAGTCCAAATAACAACGGCGAGTCGCTGTCGACTTGATGGACGGTCCTCCAAACATTCATCCTAATGGTTACGAGCAGGCAAGCAAGTATTTGAATCATCGCGACAACAATGCATTCAAAGATCAATGAAATTGCAGCCTCCGATACATTGACTTCAGGCGCTTTACAGGCAGAATTGATTTAACCGAGAACCTCGGATGCATAACAGGGATGCAGTTTTCCTCGACGAACTTTGTCCCAAATTACGTGTCCGACGATGGCGTCAATCACTTCATTCACATACCGGAAAAAGTTGTATTTACTGCGGCAAACCATCTGAATCAATTGATCACATTTTGCCTCGCTGTCGCGGCGGCTTGAGTGTCACCGAAAACTGTGTTCCAGCTTGTCTGTCCTGCAATGGGCAGAAATCTGACGCGGATGTCTTCGACTGGTATAGGCGTCAACGGTTCTATGACCCTCGACGGGCCATGGCGATTCGCGCCTGGATGGATGGAGATCTGCGCCTGGCACTCCGCCTTCTCCAATGGGCTGAACCAACCCCTCGAGCCATTTCTTCCAAATCAGACGACAGCGGCCTCACCTTTCAGGTGGCCTGATCGAACCCTGCTCACCACACCCTGCATGCCGCGGGGGAATGATGACGAAGGCAGATCGAAGCCTGTTCGTTCGGCTCTTCAGGGGCGACAAAAGCAGCGCAAGCCAGCAGAGCAGCGGTGAGCACGATTCGCATCGACCAACCACGATGGCGATGCAGCGAAGCTCGGGAAGAATGACCTATGGAGCAGACCATGGACACAGAGCAGAACTAATACATCTGTACTGATGCTGAACGAACTTGTCAACCGCAGCCGGCCACTACCCGCCGGCTCAAAGGTGCTGATTCTTGGTGGTGGCTTCAGCGGTTCCACGCTTGCAAGGCTGCTGCGTGCGCAGGGAACGCCAGTGCTCTGCACAAGGCGCAATCCAGAGCCAGGCGAAACGAACCTCTGCTTCGACAGCGAAAACCCAGATCAACGACCAAAACCGGCGGACCTGGAGGGCACCACCCATGTGCTCAGCACCATCCCGCCGAGCCGTGATGGCCGAGAGCCGGTCCTGACGACCCTTCTGCCGACCTTGCGCACACTGCCGCTGCGCTGGGTTGGCTATCTCTCCACCACAGGTGTCTATGGAGATCGGGACGGCGGCTGGGTAAGTGAAACGGACCCCGCAACACCAGGGCAAGACCGCAGCCGGCGGCGCCTCGCTTGCGAAGTCGCATGGCAACAAACCGATCTGCCGGTCCAGATCCTGCGCCTGCCAGGCATCTACGGGCCGAACCGATCGGTGATCAACACCCTGCAACAAGGCAGGGCAAGGATGATTCACAAAACCGGACAGGTGTTCTGCCGGATTCATGTCGAAGACATTGCTGGAGCCTGTCTGCATCTCATCCACAAGGCTGAAACGGGAACGTTGCCTCCGGTCGTAAACGTCACCGACGACTGCCCCGCACCCAGTCAGGAGCTGCTGGGGTTCGCCGCCGATCTGATCCAGATGGAGCCACCACCCGTTGAAGATTTCGACGCAGCACGTCAGAGCATGAGTGCCATGGCTTGCTCGTTCTGGAGTGAAAATCGTCGTGTCAGCAATCATTTGCTTCGCAACACGCTCAACTACGAGCTGCTTCACCCCGATTTCCGGGCTGGCCTGCGCGACTGCTGGCTGCAGGACCCCCTTAATCCGAACCGGAAGGCGACTCTGGATCCCCGATCAACCACTGGTTGAAATCGAAGGGCTCATCATCACCAACCCCCCCAGCACCCAGGTCGTTCAACAGTCGGTCCCAGTGGATCTGAAGCCACTGCTGCCGCACACCCGTCGCCAAACCCACCAGCAACAACCCAAGCAGGAGCAGTCTCAGCACAACCATGACCTCCTCATTTGACGCTAACCAACGGCTGGTGATCAGCCTGGGGGATCCAGCGGGGATCGGCATGGAGGTCGTGCTCAAAGCATTGGCATCCCCCGATCTGCCAGCGACCATGCGCCCACTCCTGGTGGGCTGTCGCCGTTGCCTCAGCGCCACCTACACCCAGCTGAGGAGCGAAGGCTGCACAACCCTGGCCGATCCGGACCGGCTCGAAGTACTCGATCAGCCGCTCAATCCTGTGATCACCCCCGGCACACCCAGTGCCGTCAGCGGTGCGGCCAGCTTTCAATGGTTGACCGAAAGCGTCAGATGCCTGGCTGATTCAGGAGGTCGTGCACTGGTCACAGCCCCGATCGCCAAACACCTATGGCATGCCGCGGGGCATTCCTACCCAGGCCAAACCGAGCGGCTAGCAGAACTGGCCCATCAGAGGCGATCCTCAATGCTGTTCACAGCGGTGTCTCCACACACCGGCTGGCGGCTGAACACACTGCTCGCCACAACCCACATTCCCTTGAAGGAGGTTTCTGCGGCGCTCACACCGGAGCTGGTCGAACACAAGCTCAACGTGCTGCTCAACTTCTGCCGGCGCTTCCGATCCCAGCCCCGTTTAACGGTTGCAGGTCTTAACCCCCATGCCGGCGAGGAAGGCAAGATCGGCGATGAAGAAGCGGGATGGCTCAGCCCGCTTCTGCGGAAATGGAGAGCTGCCCATCCCGGCATTCAGCTGGACGGCCCACTCCCACCTGACACCTGCTGGCTAAAAGCGGCACAGGCCTGGAATCACCACAGCGGCCAACCAAGCGCTCCGGACGGAATCCTTGCTCTGTACCACGATCAGGGCCTGATCCCTGTGAAGCTGCTGGCCTTCGATGCTGCCGTGAACACCACTTTGGAACTTCCCTTCCTGCGCACGTCTCCCGATCACGGCACAGGATTCGATATTGCAGGACAGGGTCTTGCCCGGCCGGACAGCATGATCGCAGCGATCCAGGCGGCTTGGGAGCTCAGCGAGACCTAAGCGGGCCGCACCCGCATCAGCACCTGACCAAACTCCACTGGAGTGCCGTTGTCGACCAGGATCTCAACGATTTCACCGCTGACCTCCGACTCCAATTCGTTCATCAGCTTCATCGCTTCAAGGATGCAAACGGTTTGCCCGACATTGATGCGGGTTCCAACTTCAACGAATGGGTCTTCACCTGGGGCCGGTGCCCGATAGAAGGTGCCAACCATCGGTGCGGTGACATCCAAAAGGTCGCTTCTGGTCGAAGCCGCCGGGGGCGGAGGCGAGCTCGAACCGGAATCCGCAGCCGCAACCGGTGCTGCTGCTGACGGAACCGGAGCCGCCACCACAGGAGCCATCACCGCCTGGGTCGGCAGGTTGCGACGCACCTCAAGACGGAAATCATCACCTTCGAGGCGAAATTCCTGGATGTCGCTGTCTGCAAGGGTTTCCAGCAGACGATGCAGTTGTTCGTGATCCAGCTGCATGGCAATCAGTTCTCGCGACCGAGGTAAGCATCGTTCCGCGTGTCCACCTTGATCTTTTCACCGATGGACAGGAAGAGAGGAACCATCACCTGAGCGCCGGTTTCCAGAATGGCGGGCTTGGTGCCACCGGTTGCGGTATCACCTTTCACCCCTGGATCCGTCTCCTTGATCTCCAAAACAACGGAATTGGGCAGTTCAACCTCCAGTGGCTTGTCGTTCCACGACACCACGTTCACCTCCATTCCTTCTTTCAGATATTTGCGGCTGTCCCCGATCTGAGCAGCACTGAGGCGGGTTTCCTCGTAGGTGCTCATGTCCATGAACACGTAATCCTCGCCTTCCATATACGTGTGCTGAAGGGAGGATTTCTCCAGCATGGCCTGGGGAATCATTTCTCCAGCCCGAAAGGTTTTCTCGACGACATTTCCGGTCTTGACCGCCTTCAGCTTGGTGCGCACGAAAGCGGATCCCTTGCCGGGCTTGACATGCAGAAACTCCACCACGCGCCAGACGGCACCATCAATCTCAATCGTGGTGCCGGTGCGAAAGTCGTTGCTGGAGATCATCCCGGCGGAACGTTTCAGGGGATCATACGGCTGTGCCAAAGTCCAGTCAGCACTGGGGTTCCCCCTTGGCCCATCAGCGTTTCAAGGCCGTTCTGGTCGCCCTGATTTGCACCGCATTACTCAGCGTTTCCGGCCCTGCCTGGGCCGGTCTGCCCCAAGGCAATGCTGTGAAGGATCCTGCGGCGATCCTGAGGGATGCCCTGCCCTTTGACCAGCAGGACATCCGTGAACTCCAGCATCGGCTGGAGGGAACCAGCAACGACCTACGCGCCAAACGCTGGAGTGCACTCGCCAAGGCTGTGAATCGCTCTGAGGCGCTGCTGAACACCCGTCGAACCACCATTGTCACGGCCCTTCCGGATGAACTTCAGGATGAGGCAGACACCCTCCTCGATCAGGTGGCCGTGGGTCTCGAAGCGATGAAAGAACGGGTCGACGCTTCCGACAAACCCGGTTTCATCAGCAGTCGCCGCAGCACACTCAAGGACATCGGAGCTGTTGAGGCTCTTCTGGTGCCATCGGACTACACGGTGGAGATCCCGGCTGAGTTCGATGCCCTTCCAAGGTTGGAGGGACGAGCAACCGTTGAAATCGAGACCAGCCAGGGGCCGATG
>CAZJLQ010000040.1:0-8845 GCA_964546675.1 uncultured Synechococcus sp. | reverse complement strand
CGGTGACAGCTGCGTCAGCATCTGCGTCGGGGATGCGAGCGATGAGGCTCAGACCCTCAGCCGAGTGGCGCGGGAATCACTGATGGCCGGTCTTGGCCAGGTGAAAGCGGGCAATACGCTTCTGGACATCGCCGGAGCCGTTGAAGATCACGTCAGGGCCAATGGTTTCAGCGTGGTGGAGGACTACACCGGTCATGGTGTGGGGCGCAACCTGCATGAGGAACCATCGGTCTTCAACTTTCGGACGGATGAACTGCCCAACGTGACCCTCAGGCCAGGCATGACTTTGGCGATCGAGCCGATCCTCAATGCCGGAAGCAAGGTCTGCCGCACCCTCAAGGACCGTTGGACGGTGGTGACACAGGACGGCTCCCTATCTGCTCAGTGGGAGCACACGGTTCTTGTCACCAGCGATGGCTGTGAAATCCTCACCGATCGCGGGGACTGAGCATCGCGCCATAGAGCCGGCGCCCAAGTTCATGCATCGGCATCAACAGATAGGTGAGCGGATTCGGGGTAACGATGATCAGATTCAGGCCAAGGCTGGCCTGAAAAACAACCTGATTGGCGACAAATTCCGCCGACATCAGCCCGATCGGGTTGAGATCGGAACGGAATGGGCCCAGAACAAGCTTTCGAATTCTCAGACTTTCCCTTGAAGCAGCGCTGCGCTGGGTGCCGCGCAGGCTGATCAATTGCCCGATTAGCCGTTTGCTCAGTTCATAGACGGGGCTGAGCGCTGGCTGAATCTCAGCTTCCGATGTGTTCACCCACACCTCGCTCGGATGATCAGAACCACGCCCTGCGGCGATGCTTTCGAACAGGCGAAGCAGGCGCCAGCTGCTCAGTGCGTTGATCTCCAGGGCCCGATCCACAGTGTCGGGATCCAGATGCCCCTGGGGATTGATGCCGTGGTTGATCACAAGGATGTCCAGTTCGGCCAGGGTTGCCTCGAGCTGGTCCTCACGACCGCACTGCCAGACAATCCACTGGTTCGGCCCGTCTTCCCCCAGGGAGTGAGGTGGGCTGTGGGTCAGGCCGATCACCTCGGCACCCTTACGGCGTAACACGCGGCAAAGCGCTCCACCGAGAGCGCCCCGGGCCCCTGTGATGCCGATGCGCCGGCCGGACCATCGGCCGCCTTGCGGTGAGCGGTGTGCCATCCGTTCAGCTTCGGGCATCCTTGGTGTCAGCCGGGTGTCGATGGTGCCACCCTTCAACGATCCTGCTCTTCGGGCCTTGTTTGCGCCCTATTGCGGTGGACTCGCCCGTGAGCGTGAGCTTGAAGCCGCCTTGGAGCGGTTGATTGCGCTTGCGTTTCATGGCCTTCGTCCCGTTGCAGGCGCGAATGGTCACCCCTACGTGCTGCGCTGGGAGGCGGTGCGAGCCCCCATGGAGCTCACAAGCTGCGAATTGGAGTTTCCCGAGAAGCCAGAGCTGCACTACCGCTTCGAGCTCGTCACGCATCAACTGGTGACCTGGCTGATGGATGGCGCAGATCCTGCTGGTCAGAATCTTGATTTGCCCGATGCATTCTGGCAGTGGCTTCTGGTCGGTTCTGATCCTGATCAGATGGGTGATGAGACGCCTTCCGGCCCCTAGATTCCCTGACCAGGAACGACTGAGCCGCTCTGCATGGGAACGACCCTTCTGATCGGATCCTGTGAGCCCTTCAGCGGTAAATCCGCTCTCGTGCTGGGGATCGCCCAGCAATTGATCCAGTCGGGTTTGCCCTTTCGCTTCGGCAAGCCACTTGCCACGAGCCTCGACTGGGATCCCAACAAAGGGCCCCTGCCTCAGCCTCTGATCGACGACGACGTGCGTTTCGTAGGGGAAACCCTGGGGATGGACTCCACCCGTCTGATTCCCTCACTGCATCTGCTGTCCCCGACGACGGCAACGCTGCGGTTGGGCCAGGGCCAGCTGGAAGCAGGCGAGGGCTTCGAGGCTTTGAAGCATCAGGTCGCTGCCGCTGACGGCCTCACCTTGCTCGAGTGTGCGGGGAGCCTTCAGGAGGGTCTGCTTTACGGACTCAGCCTGCCCCAACTGGCCGTGGGGCTGGATGCCCGGGTGGTGTTGGTGCACCTCTGGCAGGACAGCCGCAGCGTTGATGCGCTTCTCTCCGCCAGAGAGATCCTTGGCGACAGGCTTGTGGGGGTGGTGCTGAACGCCGTGACCCCCGATGAGGTTGAAAGTCTGGAGCGTCAGGTGGTGCCAGCACTGGAGAACCTGGGACTGTCCGTGTTCGGCGTGATGCCGCGTTCACCCCTCCTGCGCAGCGTCACCGTGGGTGAACTGGTTCGACGGCTTGATGCCCGGGTGATCTGTTGTCCCGAAAGGGAAGAGCTGCTGGTAGAGACCCTCAGCATCGGAGCGATGAATGTCAACTCCGCCATGGAGTTCTTCCGCAAACGCCGCAACATGGCGGTGGTAACCGGGGCCGATCGGACGGACATTCAGCTGGCGGCACTGGAAGCGTCCACCCAATGCCTGATTCTCACCGGCGCAGGAGAACCGCTCCCTCAACTGATCAGCAGGGCCGAAGAGCTCGATGTCCCTCTCTTGAAAGTGGACCATGACACCTTGGCCACGGTGGAGGTGATCGAACAGGCCTTTGGCCATGTGCGCTTGCATGAGGCAGTGAAGGCCACCTATGCCTTCCGGCTTGTCGAAGAGCACTGTCGGATCGACCGTCTGTTTGAAGCGCTGCACCTGCCGGTCCAGGCCTGATGTTCACTGCTAGCTTCCGATGAGGGCCGGGCGGTTGTCCTTGGGTCAGTCTTTGGATCTACCAGCTCTTGATCGAGTCGATACTCTTGCCCAGGAGCTCGCGCTTCTGCAGGACAAGGGAAAACGGCGGATCGCCGTGCTGGGAAGTCGGCATGTTCCGGTTGTTGCGATTCACCTCATTGAGCTGGTGGCACGATCCCTCGTGCAGGAAGGTCACTCGCTGATCACCTCGGGATCCCAGGGCGTCAATGCTGCGGTGATTCGCGGCTGTTTGGAAGTGGATTCCTCCAAGCTCACGGTTCTTCTGCCCCAGGGGCTTGACCGTCAGCCGGTTGAAATCCGAAATCTTCTGGAGCAGGTTCTCCACTTGATCGAAAAGCCTGAGCAGGACGATCTGCCACTGCCGATGGCCAGCAGTCTCTGCAACCAGGAGATCATCAGCCGATGTGATCAGCTGATCTGTCTGGCTTTCCATGACAGCGAGACACTTCTGGCGAGCTGCCGCACGGCCGAAGACATGGGGAAAGTGGTGAGCTTGCTCTACTTCGACTGAGGCAACACCTGCAAGTGGGTTCCGTCTCGCCCCATCACGAGCACCTGTGCATCGCGATCGAGGCTGATCTCCGGATCCAGGGAGATCGCCGCCCAGCTCTGCCCGTGCCAGCGCACCCGGCCCGATCCGCCCGCTGGAATCGCCTTGATCACGCGGGCCTGATCTTCCTGAAGGTGCTGGCCGGAGATGGCGGGATGACGGTGTGCTCCCCAGCGGCTGATTCCCGCTGCACCCAGCAGGGTCAGCCCCACGAACAGACTGATCTGGAGCAGCGGCGGCAGGCTGACCAAGGCGGTCAGCACGGAGAGCACCAGTCCAGCGAAGGCGGCGAGCATGAGTCCGTCAAAGCTGATGCTGCTGAATTCCATGGCGAGAAGCAGCATGGCAATCACGAGCCAGATCAGCGATATCCAGGTCATGGTTCGTGCCAATCAATGAACGTTGGGTTCAATCTGATGAACGAAAACCTTTCCGGTGATTCACCAGGTTCAATCTCCTGGATTTCTACTGTTCTCTGAGCTGATTTTAAACGCTATGGAAGCACTGGCATTGCCAGCTCTTTTAATGTTGCTAGCCCTTGGCAGTGGCAGCGTCAAAATCACCAGTGGTGGTCGTTCTCGGCTGGTGGAACGCCTTGGCAAGTACGACCGCGAGATGCAACCTGGTTTGTCTTTTGTGCTTCCGGTTGTTGAGAAAGTGGTGAGTTATGAATCCTTGAAGGAGCGCGTTCTCGATATTCCTCCCCAGCAGTGCATCACCAGGGACAATGTGTCGATTCAGGTGGATGCAGTTGTGTATTGGCAGCTGCTGGAGCACTCCCGTGCCTACTACGCGGTTGATGATCTTCAGGCTGCCATGGTCAATCTCGTGTTGACTCAGATTCGTGCCGAGATGGGCAAATTGGTTTTGGATCAGACCTTCACGACTCGCACAGAGGTCAATGAGTTGTTGCTTCGGGAATTGGACGAAGCCACCGATCCCTGGGGAGTGAAGGTCACGCGGGTTGAGATGCGCGACATCCTTCCTTCCCCTGGTGTGAAGCAGGCCATGGAAGCCCAGATGACGGCGGAACGGGAGAAACGGGCCGCCATTCTGCGTTCAGAGGGCGAGAAGGAATCCCAGCTCAATGAGGCCCGAGGCAAGGCGGAAGCGTTGGTTTTGGATGCCAAGGCTCAGCAGCAGGCGGTGTTGTTGGATGCCGAGGCCCAGGCGAAGCAGCAGGAACTGCTCGCCAAAGCGAAAGCCGAAGCGGCCCTAGAAATTGCCCGTGCTCTTGAGTCCAACCCCAAGGCGGAGGAGGCGATGCGTTTGCTGTTGGCCAAGGATTGGATGGCCATGGGTGAACAGATGGCGGATGCGCCGGCAGGCAGTGTGCTGATGGTGGATCCCCAGTCACCGGCGTCATTGATTGCTGCGCTGAAGCAATTCCAGCAGGGTCAGGCTTGATCGGATCAAACAAACGGCCAAACAAAAGGCCATTCCTTGCAACGAGAGAAAGGGGCACTGTGTGCGCCCCTTTCTTGTGAATTTGATTTCGTTGAGGATGTTCTTGTTTGAAGATTTTATGTCCAATGATTGAAATTGCTGATCAGTTTCAGTGCAGCAATGATGAAATCGTACTGAGGGATGTTGGTCGTTAGCCAGGGGTTTGGGGCCTTGTTGATCAGAATCACAGCGCCATGATTTCCATCCAGGCTGATGATCGAAAGACTGAGGTAGCCGTTTCCGGACCCTCCATGAAAGATGTAACGCCCCCGAGCCTGCGTGCCCGCATCGCGGTTGCCGATGTAGAACCCGAGGCTGCGGGAAGCAGTGGAACTTGGAATCGTCAGCTGTTCGGCTAGTGCCTGGTCGAGCAGCTTGTGATGGGTGTTCAGCGCTTGGGTGAAGGCCAGGTTGAAGCGGGCCAGGTCACTGGCGGTGCTCCACATCAATCCGGTGGAGAGGATCGGATTCCGCATCGGAGCCCGTTGATGGGGGGTGCCGTCGGTGTCATAGGGGATGGCGATGGAGCTGGTGTCGTCCAGGAAAAAGCGGTTATCGAATGTGCTTCTGCTCATGCCCGCCGGTTGCAGCACCAGCTCCTGCATCAGGGCCGGGAAGGATTGCTGGGCAATGGATTCCAGTGCTGGTTGCAGCACCGTGTAGCAGCCATTGCAGTAGTCGTAGCTCGTGCCGGGGGTTCGTTCCACCGTGAGCGGTGGATTGTTGGCCGGTGGTTGGCCGCGCAAGAGCTGCGGCAACGTTGGCAAAGTTTCCTTGGGCCCACAGCAGCCATCGGGATAGGGGTTGCTCAGTGCTGCCGTGTGATTCAGCAGCATGCGGAAGCTCACCGGAACCTTGGCGGTGTGCTCATTCTCTGGAATTGTCCATTCCTTCAGGTAGCGGTTAACCGGCTCATCCAACGCGATTTGTCTGGTGGCGAGCAATTTCACCGTTGCCAGCGCGGTGAGGGTTTTGGTGATCGATTGAGCCTGAAACAGGGTGTTTTTCGTCACAGGTCGGCTGTTCTTCAGATCGGCCATCCCGAAGCCGCGGGCCCAGGCGATGCGCCTGTCTTGAATCACTGCAACCGAAGCCCCTGGAATGTTGTGCTCCTGGCGCAGCGTCTCGATCTGTTGCTGCAGAGGGCTGAAGGGTTGTGTCGCCGCTTGTGCAGGGGAAGCGAGCTGAGCGATCGTGCCGAGGAGGGTGCCCATTAGGGCAGACGCCATGCAACGCATTCCCGAACGCAATGGCATGCTTCTGAGTAATTAATCGTTCTTTATTTAGCAACAACTTTATTGTCTGCGTGCAAACTTCCGATCAAAGGCCAAGCCAAGGTTAAATCAGGCAAGAATTAGGGTTTAAATCTCGTGTCTTTAACTTGTTCTGAGTTGAATTGTCCGGGCTGGATGTGGATCGATTTTGTAATTTTTTCTTCTGTTGGAAAGTTATGAATTGACGTCTTTTCGTGAGCGAGATTTTGAAGCAGGTTTTTAAACGCAATCGCTGGTTTCAGGCTCCATGTTGAAGCTTTCGATGATTCTCATTGATATCAATGCAATCGGGTTCTCATCAATAAGGATGACGAGCTGTGGGATGGATCAGCTGGAGGCAGCAATCACAGCCCGGAGACCTTCCACATAACAGATCCCAACAGCGGTGACTCCAGAAGCCCAGCAGAGTCCACGTAGGGGAGGAATGTTGCCAACGTAGGCAAACAGATAAACGAAGCGCACGGCTGGCCAAATCCAAGCGGCTGCAATGGCGGTGGAACTTTCGACTCCAGCCACGAGACACAACAGCATGGCGGGAGCCCCAAGGGTGAGTGCTTCCCAGCTGTTCTCCTGAGCCCAAACAGCTCGCTGTCCAAAGGGCGGCAGCCTGTTGAACATCGCTCGGGGTGCCTTCAGGTCGTCCAAGGTGAAATCCGCTTTGGCTCTGCCGGCGCCGGTCAACACGATGCTGGCGATGACAACGGCCCCCATCAAACAAAGCGCCCAGGCAAAAGCGGCAACCATGAACCAAAACCAAAGAAGGTCGAGACCCTAGCCGGCCCTGTTGAGTAGCAATTCGTCAGGACTGCATTGCTCTGGCGGTTTGCTCTGGCGATTTGATCGGGAGGTGGGTCAGGGTGCAGGTCGGGCTGTTGATCGGTTTGAACGGTGCTGAGCGTTGCTTTGTGTTCGGGCTATGTCTTGGGTGCCATTGAAACGCTGCTCTCCTGGTCAGTGTTGCTCGGTTGTGTTGGAGATGGCGACGCCAATTTTGAGCGTGAGCGATTCAAAAGTTGCAGAGGGTGTTGATCCCATGGCGGGTTGTTTTGATGGAGCACTTTTCTATCGGGCGGATCAAGGGGTGTTTGGCATGACGGATTGATTGGGTTTGGTTGAGTGATTTTCGTGGGATTCACCGTTCTAGATGCTGCAACCATGCGTTCGAAGATCGCTGGCAGCGATGAGGGCTGGGGTCTAGCTTGTGAGGAGAGCCTTTACCAAAGCGCTGCGTTATGGCGTCGTACTCCTTTGATGTTGTGTCGGATTTTGATCGCCAGGAGCTCGTGAACACATTGGATCAGGTTCGTCGTGATGTGGGAACCCGTTATGACTTAAAAGATTCAAATACAGAGATCGATCTGGAAGAGACTGAGGTAGTGATTACAACTGCAAGCGATATGACCCTGCAGGCAGTAGAAGATGTTTTACGAACCAAGGCGACCAAGAGAAACCTCTCCCTGAAGATCTTTGATTTTCAGACGCCTGAAGCGGTGGGCGGTAACCGCGTTAAACAAGTTGTGAAATTAAAAAAAGGTTTAAGTAAGGAATTAGCCAAGAAGCTCAGCAAGATTGTGCGTGACGAGCTTAAAAAGGTGACGGTAGCGATTCAAGGAGAAAGCTTACGAATTACAGGAAAGAGTAAAGATGATCTTCAGGCAGCGATTCAGTTGGTGAAGACGAAAGAGGATGAACTCGATGTTCCACTTCAGTTTGAGAACTACAGGTAGAAATCTTTGAAAGTTGCATCCGCTCATGCGAAGCGATGCAGATGTTTTCAATGTTGTAATTTGAACATTTGATCGATCTCAGGTTCATTATCCTTCGAACAGGAACTGACGAGTCCCCTTCATGGTGTTGACAAGACGGGCGTTTTTACGTCGCACCGGGCTGACGGCCGCAGGCGTCATTGGGTTTCGTCAGATCGCGGCAAGCGCCTCTGCGAAAAATCTTCTGTCTGAACCTTCACAGCTTGCTGATGCGACCAACAGTCTGAAGTCAGAGGGCTTGTTGGCTGGAATCGAGTCCGCAGATGTTCCCTTGCGAGATTGGTCTGGTTACACCAATTACGGGAGGGTTGCTGAGGCTTTGGCTCCTGCAACCGATGCGGAGATTGTGGAAATTGTGAAGGCTTGCAGACAGCGAGGACAGACGTGTCGGGTTGTGGGATTGCGAACCTCCTGGAGCCTGTACTGGTTCGACCAGACCAATGATCTGCTGATTTCAACCAAGAATCTGGATCAGATCGCTTTTGATACAGACGCGATGACTGTGACCTGTGGTGCTGGAGTCACCCTGGAAACATTGCATCGTGAAGCGTGGAAGCGAGGCTTAACGCTTGCGACGTCCCCAGCCCCTCCCTGGGTCACGGTGGGTGGGGCTGTTTCAACCGGAAGCCATGGAAGTGTGATGGCTGGCAGTATGTCGTCATCCCTGATTCGCTGTCGTTTGGTGAATGGGCACGGGGAGATTGTCGATCTTGATGAGCATCATCCTGATTTTGACGCTGTGCGGATTTCGCTTGGCATGCTTGGAGTGATGACAGAGATGACGCTTCAATTGCAGAAGGCATTCCGACTGTCACTCATTCAGGAATCTTTTGAGACACAAAACTGGGAACAAAGTCTTTTTGAAAGTGGACCGATGTCCTTTGTGCATGCAAATTTATTGGGCGAACAATCGGTTGTTTTTAAGGTTGATTATGATGATTCAAGCAGCGAGAACAATAACGACCTGATAAAAGATACAACTGCTGATGGTGTGTCGTATGTGCGTGGTCCAGCACATCTTGTTGTTATGAATTACG
>CAZJLQ010000039.1:0-8906 GCA_964546675.1 uncultured Synechococcus sp. | reverse complement strand
AAGTCCGAATCCTGACGGATATCCAAGGCATCGAGGATTTCCTAGGTGATATGGACTTCAAGGTTGCCGGGACAGACAAGGGAATTACCGCTCTTCAGATGGATATGAAGATCACCGGTCTGGCGGTGAGCACCGTGGCGGAGGCCGTCAATCAAGCGCGACCGGCGCGTTTGCACATCCTTGAAAAGATGCTTGAGGCGATTCAGGCTCCTCGGGATGTGCTGTCACCCCATGCCCCCAGGCTGCTCAGCTTCCGCATTGATCCAGAACTGATTGGAACCGTGATCGGTCCAGGCGGACGGACGATCAAGGGGATCACGGAACGGACCAACACCAAGATCGACATCGAAGACAGCGGCATCGTCACCATTGCTTCCCACGACGGGGCTGCCGCCGAGGAAGCGCAGCGCATCATCGAAGGCCTAACCCGCAAGGTGAATGAGGGTGAGCTGTTCCATGGATCCATCACACGCATCATCCCGATCGGGGCCTTCGTGGAGATTCTTCCCGGCAAGGAGGGGATGATTCACATTTCCCAGCTCTCCGAAGCGCGCGTGGACAAAGTGGAGGACGTTGTGAAAGTGGGCGACGAGGTCACGGTCCGGGTTCGCGAAATCGACAATCGCGGCAGGATCAATCTCACACTGAGGGGGGTCCCGCAGAACGGTGACGCGGGAGACCACGAGCCGATCCCGACTCCAGTGGCCCCCCTGAGCTGAGTCAGACCACGAAACCAGGGTCAATCTCTCCCATCGCCCGCGTCGCCCGATCTGCAAGGGCTGCGTGGGCTTTTCCATGGCTGGCGATCAAGCATCCGGCCTGCCTCACATCGCCGGTGTTGTAAAGCAGTTCAGCCTGATCAGCGTGGGTGAAGCGGCCACCTGCAGCCAGCAGAACCGCCTCCGGGGCCGCCATATCCCAATCCTTCGGTGCACTCCGCCCAGACAAGGAGACATACAGATCGGTCTCCCCTCTCAAAATTGTTGCCACTTTGCAGCCAACGCTGCCGACCGCCTTGGATCCACCCAACTGGAGTGCGGCAATCAACTGTTCCAGCCGATTGTCGCGATGACTGCGACTGGCAACAAGAATCAAATCGGACAAGTCATGTCTCTCACTGAATCGAACAGGAGAGCGCTGTCCCTGCCTGTCCTCGCACCAGGCTGAATCACCCACCAAACCGATCCAAAGCTCATCCGCCTCAGGAAGAAGCACCACACCAAGCACAGGGCGCTTGCCCTTTACCAACGCCAGGTGCACTGCATATTCACCGGTACCCTGCAAAAAATCCTTGGTCCCATCAAGGGGGTCAAGGATCCAGAGCCACTCGGCTGGCAGGGGCTGTCCCTCCGTGAGCTGCTCCTTGGCAGTCTCCTCGCTCAACAAGGTCCAGCCGGCGTCCGGGAAGGCCCCCTTGAGGCCGTCAAGCAACCATTGGTTGACGGCCAGGTCAGCTGCTGAAACGGGTCCCTCACCTCCGTCGTCAACACTCAAAGCTTTGGGGAATCCATGGGGAGGTTGTTCACCGCGGGCGTAGGCCCTCAGGATGTCGGCAGCTCCCCAACAGAGTGTCCGAAGCTGCTCCAACAAGGTGTCCATTGACACACCGGAGGGAAGGGCAGCAGTGCTCGGCATGTTGGTCGATGAGGGAGGGGCCATTGTGCTGCAACCCCAACCCCACCCCCAGGGTGATTTGAGGCTGTCAGTCGCGTCGCAACCAGGACGCCGCATTCCCAAACCAATCACCAAGGTCGCCTCGATAGCGATCACCTTCGTCCTGGGAACCCAAGTCAAGGTCGGCAAGAAAACCATCAAGACCCTGAGCTGGTGAATCCTGAAGCTGCATCCTGCGAGCTCGACTCAACCAGCTGCTAACAGTGCGATCGTGCTCTGCAAATTTATTGACATAGATCCGTTCAGCCAGTGTTACCGACTCACCTCTCGAGATGCGCTTAAGGATGCCTTGAATCTTCAATCGGGTGGATGTTGTAAGCACAAGAAAGCGGCGCTTTCAACATTGATAGGGAATTAACGACGCCTTAGTGTCGCCAATCACACCAACCCAAGAGCCCTGTCAGGAACAGAGGAAAACTCAAATTTTCAGCTTGTTGACTGCTCAACAACCCATGCCGTTGCAGCCTTTTGCCTGAAATACAAATCCACCAGCTGTTTGGCAAGATCCTTGAGCTCCTGCATGTCTCGGGTTTCATCAATGGCCCCATGCAGGCGCTGCATTTCGAACTGCTGATGAAGTTCAACGTTCACGGGAAAAACCCTGACTGAACTGACCGTAACGAATCGTTGCAATTAACTAAGTAGTGATTTATGCCTATCTGGCGATTCGCAGACAATTCCCGCGATCACTTCTGGAAGCCCGATGCAGGCTTGATCGACTCGCGAACCTAGGGTTTGGTGGCTGTGATGATGTGAATGCAGCGAGACGAGCCCTGTGGAGGCACGCTTTATCTCGTGGGAACACCAATCGGGCACCTTGGTGACCTCTCGCCTCGCGCCCGCAACCTTCTCGCTGCTGTCGATGTCATTGCCTGCGAAGACACCCGCCACAGCGGGCTGCTGCTCCAGAACATCGGAGCAGTGGGCCGACGGCTGAGCTTTCATCAGCACAACACCCGCAACCGCCTGCCTCAGCTTCTGGAGTTGCTCGTTGCAGGTCAGAGCCTTGCCGTGATTTGTGATGCAGGTTTACCCGGGATTAGTGACCCTGGAGAAGAACTCGCTGCTGCCGCACGCCAGGCTGGGCTCGAGGTGATTTGCATCCCTGGCCCCTGTGCTGCCACCACCGCCCTGGTCAGCAGCGGCCTTCCCAGCGGTCGATTCTGTTTTGAAGGATTTCTTCCCACGAAAGGGCGTGAACGCAAGCAACGACTTGAACACATCGCAAAGGAACAGCGCACCACTGTTCTGTACGAGGCTCCACACCGTCTCCTGAATCTCCTCCAGGACCTCATTGAAATATGCGGATCCGAACGCCCCGTTCAGGTGGCCCGTGAGCTAACGAAACGCCACGAACAACACGTTGGTCCGACACTGGGGGCAGCCCTGCGGCACTTTGAAGATCAGCGACCACAAGGAGAATGCACGCTGGTGCTGGGTGGTGCACCGGATCAAGCCCGCCCGAAACTCACGGATGCTGAGTTGATCAATCGTTTACAGCGGCTGATCACAAATGGGACAAAGGCCAGTGAGGCTGCCCGTCAGGTGGCCCAGGAAACAGGGCATTCCCGTCGTGAGCTCTATGACCTTCTGCACAGGGACAGCGCAGACTGAAGCAACGATCATCGCGATCCATGCTTCTGCGACTGCGACTGCTGCTGCTCAGCTTCGGGGGGGCAGTGCTCCTCCTGATCATCCTCTTTCTTGGATCGCAAAATCTGAACGACCGCCAGAGCATCCGCTTTGCATCCTTTCAGTCAATGCCTCTGCCGAGCGGAGTTCTGATCGGACTTTCACTCGTGGTCGGCATCTTCAGCGGTGGCAGTGCCGTCGCCCTGATCCTCCCCGAGCAACGCAACTAGACCTCATTTCAATCCTCTGTTGAATCCCGATCAATGGCGATCAACGTCCCCTCAAGCACCAACCTGGTGATCCCCCGTGCCAACAAATAAGGACTCGTGCGTTCAAACACGCCAGTATCCGGAACCTTGATCACCCTCTGGCTGCGGCCGCACTGACGTTTTGCAGTCCTCGGGCTGCTGAACAGACACAAACCGGTTCGTTCAAGTTCGGTGTCATCCAGGGGACCAAGTTCCGGAAAATCACGCAAAGGCTTGGGATCAAGTTCGACAACCTTGTCAACCAGCATGTAAACGCTCGATGGCAAGAGCCCGGACCGCAACGGTTGAGCCTGGATCTCACGCCGATCGGTGAGATCTCCGACATCCATCAGAGGCACAAGCTCCTGGAAGGCCCCCATCTCAGGGCTGGCACCATCCTCCTCCTCGGACTCCTCGTCCGAGTCGTCGGCAAAGTCGTCAGCATCGTCGAGGGCAAGGGTCCCGCCGCCCTCTTCTTCGTCTTCAGAAGCACTGGAACCGTCCTGAGAGGTCACCACAGGCTCTTGCTCATCCTCTGGGGCGTCCTGAGCCGGAGCAACTGCAGGCTCAAGCAGTGATGGCGGGGGCGCAACAGTGGAGGACTCCACAGAAGCTTGCCCCTGACCGCCCTTTTGACGGCTCAGTTTCAGGCTGGTGTATTCCGCCTCAGACAAAAGGCTTTTCACCGTTCTGCTGACGGTGTTGGGGCTGCAGCCGAAGGCTGCAGCAAGAGCGGCAGTGGCTTCACCACCGCGATAACGAACCACGAGCTCCTGCTTCTCATCTTCACTGAGGCGGCGAGGAGCCATCGAAGTCCGATGCACAGTCCTGAACAGTAAGTCCGCTTCTGCATCCTGCGCTGATCGACGATGACGTCTGCCAGAGTGGGATTGTTGGCTCCCTTAGCTCAGCTGGATAGAGCAACTGCCTTCTAAGCAGTCGGTCGTTGGTTCGAATCCAACAGGGGGCGCTCACCAATTCAAGCGGTTGCCGGACGGAGATTGACGCTGTCAGTCGATGCGAGTCCAACCCCAGGAAATGAACGGAAAACGGTCAGATCCCTGCAGAAAACCGTTGGGGTGAGCCGGGAATCATCAAGTGATGATCCAAAAACCAGTAGCAACAGGGCTCAAGCGTTGATCCCGAGCGAAAACGGACACAGGGTGCGGCACTCCACTCCAGTCCAGCCCATCAGAGTCATCCGCAGCTCAAAAAGCGTTCTTCAAGCCAAAGGTTCAAAGAAGCCCTCAAAATCTTCTTTTCATTCATCTTCGATACCGCAATAGAGCACAACAGCGGCGATCCACTCAGGGGCCGAACCCCGTCTTGAACCGTTCAACGATTCCAATCCGAACGGATCTCGGCATGCTCGAGATGGCACCTTCTGGCGCAAGGGAAAAGAACAATGAGGAGCCCCGAACCTGGAGGAAGAGATCCAACAATTCAGACGGCTGCCACCCCTGCCAAGAACCTGACCTGGCCGCTTAATGAGAGTGACAATCAATGCCAAAAGACAGACCAATTGACGACGATTCTCAGCAGCAACTTCTCCTAGTTGACGATGATTCTCAGCAGCAATTTTTTCCAATTGACGATGATTCTCAGCAGCAAATATACGTTGGATAAAGTTCGGTTTTCACCTGTACATTCCGGCCAAAAGTGATATATAAAGGAGGTGTCGTTTTAGGAAGTTCGCCATGAATCCATCCACTACCGCCACCCAGACGCCTGTCTCCATCGCCACAGGTCCTGCCGGTCGCGCCGTCGCAGAGCCCATGTCAGCCGAGATGCTTGATGTGATGCAGGCTCACCTGAACATGGAGAGACAGTCGTCAGCTGCCTATTTCGCAGCTGCCGTTTGGTTCGCAGAACGGGAACTCGTGGGCTTCGCCAACCATTTCCGCGATGAGGCCAAACAGGAGCAGGAGCATGCCGCCAAATTCGCCGACTACCTGATCAGCCGCGGGCAGACGGTTGAACTGGACACGCTTGAACCCCCATGCCAGACATGGGCTGGCGTGGAGGATGTGGTTGCCAATGTGTTCCGCATGGAAGCAGACGTCACCACCTCAGTGCTGCAGCTTTATGCGACCGCTGAACGGCAGAATGACGTGAGATCAACAGTGTTCCTCGATGGAGTGATCGATGAACAACGGCTCTCAGAGCATGAGGCTGCCTATCTCCTGGGTCGTGTGAAATTCGCTGCAGGACAGCCCGCTGCACTGCTGATCATTGATGCGGAACTGCGAGAAGGAGAGGCAAAGCCCGCCAGCCTGCAGGGGTGAGTCAAGAACAATTCACTTGTTCTTCATCAGAAGGACCAGGGATCACATCCCTGGTCCTTTTTGCATTGAAAACAACTTCGATTTCGCTACCAAACACGACAGCGTGAGGGCAACATCCATATCCAAATATGCCTTGAAAGAAATTGCGATATCGGGGACATCGAGACTCAAACCGATTGAAGGGAGATCCGATCGTCGAACGTCGTCGATGGCCATCGCACTTTTTGTATGGGAAAGCATGATAACAATCAGAAGTCTTTAAACAACATTCTCCGTCTTGAACAATCCATCCCGGAGATGCAACACAGAACAGAGCCCATTGACGTTCGACAATACTCAGGCCAATTCTTCAGACTCCTCACACAACCATCAACACAACCCTGCACAGCCTGTTCGGATCATGTCAAGAGAAGTCAATTGAAGCAAATCAATCACCGAAGCAATCAACGCCGATCCGCTTCATCGTTGTTTTCGAGAGTTGCACCCCAAGGGAGCAATCTCAGCAGACAAGAGCGAAACAAATTATCCTAAAAACAAGCATATCTCCATCGAGCAGCTTACGACTGACAGAAATGAAAGAACAAAGCAAAATAGAACGATGGGTCCTATTGACCAACGATGTCCTTTCAACCCCGATGCACACTCAACAACGGATCGACGATCCCAGCCATCGGACTGGGGACCTGGAAATCAGAGCGCCAGCTCGTGGGAAAGGCTGTATGCAACGCCCTGAGCATCGGCTACAGGCACATTGATTGCGCTTCGATCTATGGCAATGAAACAGAAATTGGCGAAGCCATTGAATACTCATGCAACGAGTTCAAGATCTCAAGAGACGACCTGTGGCTCACATCAAAATTATGGAATGACTGTCACCAACCCGAATTTGTACGTCCAGCTTTGCTACAGACATTACAGGATTTAAGGATAGACACACTTGACCTTTATCTCATTCATTGGCCTGTGAGCCAACGGCATGGCATCAAAATTGCCAAAGAAGCCAGCGAGCAGATCTCAAGATCAGAGCTCTCGTTATCAGACACATGGGAAGCCATGGAAGCATTGGTCAGAGAAGGCTTGATTCGACAAATCGGCGTATCAAATTTCAGCAGTAAAAAATTGCGTACCCTAACGAAATCAGCAACAATCCAACCATGCGTCAATCAAGTAGAACGACATCCTTACTTACAACAAACATCTCTCATTTCAACCTGCGAAGAGCTTGAGATCGCCATCACCGCTTACTCCCCGCTCGGCTCTGGAGGGGATAATAATCTCAATCTTCTTCGAGAGCCACTCATTCAAGACATCAGCCTTGCGTACAACTGCACGCCAGCTCAGGTGTTATTGGCATGGGGCATTGCCAAGCATACAATTGTGATTCCAAAATCAATTCATCCACAGCGGCTGCAGAACAATCTGGACTCAATCAAGATCAAACTTCAAAAAGACGACATCTCCCGAATCGACACATTAGAACATCATCATCGCTTCAATGATGGAACCATCTGGGCACTTAAAGATGGACATTACACATACGCTTCTCTTTGGGACGAAACAGACAACAACTAGAACAACGAATCAAAATAAAACCGTTCCAATCAAGACTCGATTCCATCGATCAATCAAAGCAATGGAATCCACTCATTACCATTACATCACCCATCTAGAACATTGAAAACATAGCCAACGATGAACACAGACAAACAGAAAGGCCACCACCACCCCCCATCAATGCATTAAAATTGCCTGTTTCCACTTGAAAACTTCGGCACTTTCCCTTAAACCAAACCATCAAAATATCCGAGTTTTCCAAGCCAGATCTAAATAACTTAATCTCTCATTCGGCAGCCACTCGAAGGATTCATGGTCTACACCAGAGGCCAGCATCTAACTTGCCTGAGGTTTGGCGACTTTCCTTCAAGGCTTTGAAGTTGAAGGATCTCGCCATTCAAGGTGAATTCTCTTATTTCATGGAAATTGAACCGGTCTTTCAGACGATCAACAACAAGTCATTTTAATCGATGACTTCAATTTTCACCTGAGCAGTGCCGTCATCATCCAGATCGATTGCTTCGGCCGCCCCTTGAGCCAGATCAATCAACGTACCCTCCTTGTAAGGCTTGCGATCATTGATCTCCACGATCACACTTTCATTGGTGTCGAGGCGGGTGACCTTAACTTCGGTGCCCATCGGGAGACTGCTGTGAGCGGCTGTCATGGTGCCCTTCTGGAGGACATCCCCACTTGTGGTTTTCTGGCCATAGAAACCAGGGCCGTACCAGGAGGCCTGTCCTTCAAGAGATTGGTCTGCCAATCCCGAGTCCTCCGCCTGTGATGACTGCCCCGGCTTGATGGGCTGACTGCTGCTGGACTGACTTTTGTTGGACTGACTGCTGCTGGACTGACTGGTGGAGGGTGGGGATGTCGTCGTGGAGGTAGAGGTGGACTGCTTGGTGGCACAGCTGCTGACGCTCAAAATCATCACAGCGGCCAAAAGTGCGCTGATTTGTTGGTCGAGGCGCATCAGGAACGGACTGATCTTCTCAAGAGATAGCCAGACCGACTGAACCATGCAGCTCCAGTGAAATCCGAGCAGAGGGGGTTAAACACGGCAATCCAACTGATTACAAAAGGCGAAAAATTAATGATTGAAATCTCGACTTTGCAGAGCTGTAGTCGCTGAAATTAATCGCCAGAAGTCGAAACACGACACACAGCTTGATTCACACCAAAAAAAGAGGGTCCATGGAATAAATTATCATGCAGCACAAAAGATCAATCATCTTGATTGGAATGATTGAGTCTTAACCAGTCCAGAAAACCACAGTAAAACCCAAAGCCGATCAAACCTTGAAGCTTATGAATGATGACTGTCGCTTCAAGATTGCAAAAAACGGTTCAGATCACGATCACACCCTTTGACGAGCCAATCGCTCACCGCTTCAATCGACGTTGAACTGCCGCAAGAAGAAAACGGCCCCGGTTCAACAAAGCCTGCAAGAAGGTTGTCTGTTCATGCTTCGCTGGCCGCTGGAGCACCGATGCCTGGAGTTGCGGACCGGCG
>CAZJLQ010000038.1:0-8945 GCA_964546675.1 uncultured Synechococcus sp. | reverse complement strand
CAGGTTGGTGAGGGTGAGATAGGAGCCGTATAAAAAGCTCAGTCGGTAATCGTCATCTTTTAGATAGAGGCTGTCTCGTCGACCGGGGGGCTGTTGGTCGATGAAACAAAACGGACAGTGGTTGTTGCACTGGCGCAGGCCATCGAAGAGCGCCTCGGTGAACGCCAAGCCGAGCCCATCGTCTGCATCCTTTTCCAGGGCGACCTGATGGTGAACCCCATCGGCGTCGCAGATTTCAAGGTGCAACTCCTCATCGACGCAGAGGTAGCGGTAATCGATCAGATCCCTTGGCCGGATGCCATTGATGCTGAGCAGCTGATCTCCGGGTTCAAACCCCAGCTCTGCTCCGATCGAGCCTGGTTCAACGGAATCCACAACAGCAGGCTTCGGCTGCCGACTGGCGCGATCCGGTTCCAATGCCGACACCGCGACACCGGCGGAAGGTTCATTCCACAAAGGGCTGCTGGCGTTTACTTCAGTTTGCGCCGTACACCGACCACCAGGCCAGCAACACAACACCGAACACCAGGCGATAACCCACAAATATCCAGGTGCTGTGGCGCTGCAGGAATTTCAACAACCAATCGATCGCCAGCCAGGAGACAACAGCGGCTGAGCTGATTCCGACCAGCAGGGGCAACGGACCGGAGCTGGCACTGCTGGCAAAGGCATCCTTGAGTTCCACAAGGCCAGCGATGGTGATGGCCGGGATACCGAGCAAAAACGAAAAACGTGCCGCATCAGCGCGTTGCCAACCATCGAACAGCGACGCAGTGAGGGTGCTGCCGGATCTCGACACCCCTGGAATCAGTGCCAGACACTGAGCCAAGCCGATCACGAGACCATCACGGCCCGATACGTCGGTGAGCTGTTTGATCCGAGGGCCATAGCGCTCGGCCAGGGCCAGCAGAAGAGCCATCACGATCGAAACGACGGCGATCGAGGGCACGCTTCGTAACGGGGAACTCTCGTAACCGGCCGCCCAAAACACTTTGATGCCAAGACCCATCACCAGGATCGGCACCGTGCCCAGTGCCATCGCCAGGCCAAGGCGAGCATCGGGTTCACGCCACTGTCCATGACGCACGGCTCTGGAGATGCCTCGGAGCACCTGAAGCAGATCGACCCGGAAGTAGGCGATCACCGCGACGATGCTTCCCAATTGAAGCGCCGCTGTAACAGAGACACCAGGATCTCCCCAACCCAGCAGCACCGGAACAGCCTTCAGATGCGCAGTGCTGCTGATCGGTAGGAACTCGGTCAGCCCCTGAACGACACCCAACACCAGATCGCGCCAGCAGGCTTCAAGAAGGCTCAGGGATGTCACCGGATCGGTCATGGAGTCCTCAGAACGCGGTGACGTTATGCCGGACGCAGCCTCTGGAGATGTCTTCTAAGGTTCCTGGACTTTTATCGCGTCGCACGGAGTTCAACGTTGATCGGTGGAACCTGGCTCACAACAGTCCCCGATCGCAAGACGACCAGCTCGCTGTCCCAGCTTGCAGCAGCGATGGTGGTGCTCCCTGTCTTTCTACAGGCGCCGTGGGTGCGCATCCAGCCCTTCTCAGCCGCTGTCTTCACAGCCGTTTTGATCATCGCAGGGGTGCTGCTTCATCGTTCCGAGTCCGAACGTCGGGCTGAAATCGGATCCCTACTGGTTGGCTTCAGTGGCAGCTGGCTTGCGGGCTGTGTGTTTTGGGGATGGATGCGCGCTCATCCCTTGCTCCATATGCCGATCGAGGCCTTTGCACTTCCTCTGGCTCTGACCGGTCTGAACAGTCGATGGCGGCTGGCAGCGGCGTTTTACCTGGCATCCCTCATCGGCACGGCCTGCACCGATCTCACCATGGCGCTCACCGGTGTGATGCCGTTCTGGCCTGCTGTTGTGAATGCACCTCTGGGGGAGGCTTCACAACTCCTTCATGAAGCAGCCTCTCAGCTGATGAAACCTCAGCAGCTTCTGATTCTCGCTGCCGTTGCCGGTTCACTCCTGAGTGCCTCTCGCTGGCTCAGGGAGCAAGACCACAACAGCGCAGCAGCCAATGAAACCTATGCCATGACGGCATCTGTTCTCACCACAACCCTCTGGGTTGACGGCCTTTTCCTGTTGGCAGCACTCCTTCAACCTGGTCTGAGTGGATTGATCTGAGTGAAACGAACTGCAAAAGCTCAGCCGCTCAACAGCTTGGGAAGGGAAACCGACTTGTAGTCTTCCCGGGACCGGCAATGCCGGATGCCCCGTTCCGATTCCTGACGGAGAGTTGTGATGAAGCGGCTTCTGACCTGGCTGACCGGTGTCGTGCTGATGACTGGCCTGATTGCAGGCCTCACCCTTCCAGCCAGCGTCCATGCAGAGGACGATCTGGTCGGAAAGTATTCCGGAAATGAAATCCGCAACGTGGTCGACGACAAGATCGCCGAGCGCGAAGGCAAGGTGGATCTGAACAATTCGTCCGTCCGACGCTTCCAGCAATTCCCTGGCATGTACCCCACCATGGCCGGCAAGATCGTGCTGGGTGGCCCTTACGACAGCGTTGACGACGTTCTCGAACTGGATCTCAGTGATCGTCAGAGGGAGCTGTTCAGCAAGTACCGCGACAACTTCACTGTGACTCCACCCGCGATCGCCCTGAATGAAGGGGACGACCGCATCAATGATGGGCAGTACCGCTGAACGGCAAGTGCCCTAGCGACAGGCGACAATTCGGTAACTGAAACCGTCGGACAACCGACGGTTTTTTTGATTCCCGATGGATTCACCGCGCTCCCACGATCCGATTCCCTCCTGCACCTGGGATGTGGTTGTGGTTGGTGCCGGTGCAGCCGGATTGATGAGTTGCCTTGAACTCCCCAAGGATCTCAGCGTTCTCCTGCTGAACCGGAACACCGGGCGTCGTTCGTCCAGTCGCTGGGCCCAGGGAGGCATCGCAGCGGTGACCAGGGCTGAAGACAGCGCCGGAAGCCATGCCGAGGACACACGACGTGCCGGGGCCGGCCTCTGCGACGGCGATGCCGTGCGACTGCTTGTGGAGCGCGCCCCGCATGTGGTGGAGAGGCTGCAAAGCCTGGGGATGGCCTTCGACCGCGATGGTGCAGATCTGGCCACAACCCTCGAAGCAGCCCACAGCCATCACAGAGTGCTGCATGTGCAAGACCGCACCGGGAAAGCCTTGGTGGAAGTCCTGCAGGATCGCGTGGAAGAACGGGAGCGACTGCTGCACCGCCGCGGTGTGCGGGTCACAGCGCTCTGGGTTGAAGACCAACGCTGCTGTGGTGTTCAGGTGCTTGATGGAGCCAAGCTTCATTGGATTCGAGCACGGGCGGTGGTGTTGGCCAGCGGCGGCGGCGGGCATCTGTTCGCCAACACCACCAATCCCGCCCAAGCCTGTGGCGAAGGCGTGGCCCTGGCTTGGCAAGCCGGGGCCGCAGTGGAGGATTTGGAATTCGTTCAATTTCACCCCACAGCCCTGCGGTTGGAGGATGCCCCCTGCTTCCTGATCTCTGAAGCAGTCCGCGGCGAGGGAGGCGTGTTGGTGGACGCCACAGGATCGAGCCCTGTGAGCCACCTGGAACAACGTGATCTCGCTCCCAGGGATCAGGTGAGTCGGGCACTGGTGCAATCCATGCAACGCCAGAACATCGGCCAGATGTGGCTCGATTTTTCGCCGATCCAGCGGGAACGAGCGGAAGCCCGTTTCCCCACCATCCTTGATCGCTGCGGTGAATTCGGACTCAACCCACTCGAGCGGCCGATTCCAGTGGCACCGGCCGCCCACTACTGGATGGGCGGTGTTGCAACAGACCTACAGGCCGCAACCAGCCTGCCGGGCCTTTATGCCGTGGGAGAAGTGGCCTGTACGGGGCTGCATGGTGCCAATCGCCTGGCCAGCAACTCGCTGATGGAATGCCTGGTGTTCGCCAACCAAATGGCTGCGATCGAGCTTGAGCCGCAGCAGCAGGCCCCAACGCAGTCAGCGCCGCTGTTCTGTGACCATCCGCTGCGGACCGGCGAAAGCACCACCGGGCTGATCGAACGCATTGAACGGTTGCGACAACTCTGCTGGAAGGAAGCGGGGGTGGACCGTTCGGTGCGAGGCATGACACAGGCCTTGAATCAGCTGCGGGTGGACCGTTGCTTGTTGGATGCTCAGCCACTCCTGCAAGCCCAAGACCAACTCCAGCCTGATCAGACCATGACTCTGGAGGGGGGATCACGGCGGGACCTGAACCTGTTGCTGGATTTCAGCCATCGCCTGCTGGTCAGCCGTCTGATGCTGGAGGCCTGCCTGTTCCGAAAAGAAAGCCGCGGTGGGCATTTTCGAACCGACGCCCCGGGCTCTCTACCGCAATGGCGATGCCATACGCGGCAGAGTCGAGCTGAGGGCATTCGAACCCGGCCGGTTCGGAGCTGATTCAGAAATCGGTGCTGCCCGTGTAACCGCTGAGTTGAGCCAGCTCCTCGAGCGGTTTCACACCTGAATCGAGCTGGCCGTCGATCTCCCAGCTCGGGAACCCTTGAACACCTTTGCTTTTGCAGAGCTCGGCCTGGTTGTTCTGCCCATCGGCTGCACATTCGATCACCGTGAGCGCCGCAACCGCCTCTTTGCCAAACATCTCCTTCTGGTCGTGGCAATGCCGGCACCAATAGGCGGTGTAAACCACCGCTCCTTTGCTGGCCAGGTGCTCAGCCAGGGCCAGCTTGGCCGGTGAACTCACACTTTCGACAGGCTTGGCTGCGCCTGGATCAAGCGAGGGTGCGCCCGCCCGCTCAGGGTCGAGAACGGAAGCCCAGATCAATCCCCCCATCAACACAGCCAGCGCCAGAAGAATTCCTCGAAAAATCAACTGGCCCAGGTCGTCCCAACCACCACCCACAACGGAAAGGATGAACAGCGAAAGGGAGAGAACACCGGAGAGGACACAGAAGAAGCAGAAGGCCTGGATCTTGAACACCATCAAGCCCAGCAGCACACCGCTGAACACAGCCATGCCGAGGGAGACGCTGAACAGCCCCCACCAGGTGCGCCGCGACAGTTCCGCCTTGTTCTCCTGAAGGCCCGGTAGCAGCGGCAGCACGGCGAGCAACAACACCGCGGTGTAAGCGAGCAGACCGACAAGCGACAGAGGAAGTCCGGCAGCAACGGTTCCCCAGGCGCTGTTCAGAACTTTGTCGCAGCCATCCGCACCCATCGGGCACTTGAGATTGCCAAGCAAACCCCAGCGCTTCAGGGTGATGGAACCGGTATCAATAATTCCGATCGTGGCCAGCACGGCCATCACGATCCGGGCCCACTTGAACCCTTGATCCTGGCGACGACGACTGGAAAGACGGGTGGCGCCCATCCGAAGCTTTCAAATAGTGGAAGTTTGGCAGCATCAGCTGCCGGTTGGTGTCTCCGTAGGGTGAGCAATGGCCCGCGGTGCATCGATGACGAGCTCTCTCACCAAACCGACCGTGGCCTTTGCCCATCTGGGCTGCGAAAAGAACCGGGTTGACACCGAGCACATGGTGGGTCTGCTGGCCGATGCCGGTTATGGGGTCAGCAGCGACGAGCGTGATGCAGCCGTGGTGGTCGTGAACACCTGCAGCTTCATCCAGGACGCCCGTGAGGAATCGGTGCGCACCCTGGTGGACCTGGCGGAACAAGGCAAAGAGCTGATCATTGCCGGATGTTTGGCACAACACTTCCAGGACGAACTGCTCGACTCCATCCCTGAAGCGAAGGCGATCGTCGGCACCGGCGACTACCAGCACATCGTGGAGGTGCTGCAACGGGTGGAAGCGGGCGAGCGGGTGAACCGCGTCAGCGCCGTTCCCACCTTTGTGGGGGATGAACATCTGCCGCGCCAGCGCACCACGGATCAGGCCGTGGCCTTCCTGAAGGTGGCGGAAGGCTGCGATTACCGCTGTGCGTTCTGCATCATCCCAAAGCTGCGCGGCAATCAGCGAAGCCGACCAATCGAGTCGATCGTGGCGGAAGCGCACCAGCTGGCAGAGCAGGGCGTGCAGGAATTGATCCTGATCAGCCAGATCACAACCAATTACGGCCTCGATCTTTACGGCAAACCCAAACTGGCAGCACTGCTGCGAGCTCTAGGGGACGTGGAGATCCCCTGGATCCGCGTGCACTACGCCTACCCAACCGGCCTCACGCCAGACGTGCTCGCCGCCTACAGGGAGGTCGCCAACGTGGTGCCCTATCTGGATCTGCCGTTGCAGCACAGCCACCCGGAGGTGTTGCGGGCGATGAATCGGCCCTGGCAAGCGGATGTGAATGAACGTTTGCTGGATCAGATCCGTGAACAGCTCCCCGATGCCGTGCTGCGCACCACGCTGATCGTGGGGTTCCCTGGTGAAACGGAAACGCACTTTGAGCATCTGGCGGAGTTTCTGCGCAGCCAGCGTTTTGATCACGTTGGAGTGTTCACCTTCTCTCCGGAAGACGGCACCGCTGCCGCCGACCTGCCAGGCCGCGTGGATCCGGATGTGGCGCAAGGCCGCAAGGATGCCTTGATGGCTTTGCAGCAATCGATCTCCGCAGAGCAGAACCAACGCTGGGTGGGCCGCACTGTCGACGTGCTGATCGAGCAGCTCAACCCACACACCGGGGAGATGATCGGCCGCTGCGCCCGATTCGCACCAGAGGTGGATGGTGAAGTGCATGTGCAGGCAGCGGAGGATGGCCAACGGGCTGCACCGGGAATGCTTGTGCCCGTTGAGATCACAGGAGCCGACATCTACGACCTGAGCGGCAGGATCGTGGGCGCGCGCGCCATGGTGGCGGCAGCAAGAGCCCACGCTTGACCCGACTCCCCCTGCGCCCAGAGCAACAACGCAAGCTGTTCCTGGTCGCCTCCGGCATCAGCACCGCAGGCTCCTTCGCGGGGATCACCGCCAAGGGGTACATCCTGATGAAGGGGGGAGTCGACCCCATCGTTCTGGCCCTGAATTTCGCGGCCCTGTCCCTGCCGAGCCTGTTGATCAGCGGTCCAGCCGGAGTTCGAACCGATCGGATTGGTTGTGAACGGGTGCTGATTCAGGCCCAGTGGGCCCTGCTAGCGGCTGCCACCTTGGGGGCCCTGGCGATCCCGCTGCTGACCGGTACCGCCCAGGTGGTGCTGCTGCTCACCAGCACCTTGCTGGCGGGCATCGCCGGCAGCTACGAGCTGACAGCTCGTAACAAGTACTGCTCCATCCTGGTTGAAGAATCGGATCAACTCGCCGGGTACCTCACCAGCTTCTCCGTGGTGTTCAACGTGGGCAAGCTGGTCGGCCCTCCCATCGGTGGCTGGCTGGTGATTGCCACGGGCCAGGCCTGGGCACTCGGCATCGATGCCGCGAGCTATCTGCTGCCAATTGCCAGTGTGATGTTTCTGCTGAGGCCAGACCGCAGCCGAGAAGTCCGCAGTGCCGCAGGGGGACAGGCCAGTCTGCTGAATGCCTGGACCAGCTGCGGCAACACGCTACGTGGTGTGCTGATGCTGACGGCCCTGCTGTGCTTGGTGGGTTTCTTCCATCCCGGCTTGGCACCCCTGATCGCCTTCGAACTCCTCGGAGACAAGGCGACAGATCTTGGACTGTTCACCAGTGTTCTGGCGGCAGGGAGCATCACCGGCGGCGTGGTGTTGCAACGGAACAGTGCAGTGTTCTGCAGACGCCCGTTTCAAACACTGGGCGGTTTCGGCCTGATCACGGCGGTGGCACAGATGGGAATGGCGCGATCTCCCGGTGCCGGTTTCAGTCTTGTGATGGCGTTTCTGATCGGTGCCGGTACCGCTGGACTGTTGAGCAGTTGCAATCTGATCACACAGATCGGCTCACCTCAGGTGATGCGGGGACGGATGGCAGGCTTAAGCCAGATCGCCTTTCTGGGCGGAGGAGGGCTGAGCGGGCTTCTTGTTGCTGGGCTGGTCACCATGAGTGATTTATCGACAGCCTTTGCCTTGACAGGGGGAGTGAGTGCCGCAGTCGCCGTGTTCTGGATGAAACGCCGCGGCAACCAACTGCTGCAGCCGCTCAGATCAACTTGATTCCCTTGAGGAGTTTTGTGAGCACAAAAGCGGTCACCAGACCGGTTGCGACGAAGCCCAGATAGATGCCGACGGCCATGTGCAAGTAAGGAGGTGACCACTATTAGATCAGAGTTCAGGCTGGACTCTTGGCATTGCGCTTAGTGTTCATGGACTGATGTCACCTGATTCAGCAGGTGATTGCATCCCGGGCTCTCCGGACGCCAATCCCTATCGGCCCGCTGACATGCGCACCTTATTCATCTATCCCGAGTTCCCGAAGACCTTCTGGAGTTACGAGAAGATCCTCGAACTCGTCAACCGCAAGGTTCTGCTGCCTCCCCTGGGGATGTGCACAGTGGCAGCGCTGCTCCCCCAGGAATGGGAGATGAAGCTGGTGGATCGCAACGTTCGCGAGGTGAGCGAAGCGGAATGGGACTGGGCCGAACTGGTGATTATCTCCGGAATGATCGTCCAGAAGGACGATATGGCCGTTCAGATTTCCCGCGCCAAGGAGCGTGGACTTCCTGTGGCCGTTGGCGGACCCTTCGCCAGTTCCACTCCGGATGCGCCCGAGCTCGATCAGGCAGATTTCAAGGTGCTCGATGAGGGCGAAATCACCCTGCCGATGTTCCTGGAAGCGCTGGAACGGGGTGAAACCGGTGGCCGCTTCACAGCCGAGGGGGATAAGCCTGATGTGACGGCCACGCCGATTCCACGCTTCGATCTACTCCAGCTGGACGCTTACGACTCAATGAGCGTGCAGTTCTCGAGGGGCTGCCCGTTCAACTGCGAGTTCTGCGACATCATCGTTCTCTACGGACGCAAACCCCGCACCAAGACCCCCGATCAGCTGGTGGCCGAGCTGCAGTCGCTCTACGACCTGGGCTGGCGCCGCTCCATCTTCCTGGTGGATGACAACTTCATCGGCAACA